>NBML01000029.1 GCA_002085465.1 Desulfobacteraceae bacterium 4572_89
AATAAATTCTTTTGTCAAGAGATGGATAAAAAATTATTACAAGCCTGTATCCCTTCAGATGTGTCAACAGGCAATGGATTTGCAGCTCCTTTTTGCTATGGGGATAAATATTGGCCTGGTTTTTTGTTTGTCAATTCCATGGATATGGATTCGTACTGCTTGACAGGATAAAAAATATTAGTTAGATAGTCTAATTATTATCTGGGCTAAATATTAGCTAAGGAAAATTTTATGCCGGAAAAAACCAATCAAATCACCCTTGAACAGGCCAAGTATATATCTTCTACAATGCGGCTCATGCAGGACCGGCTTTTTGCCCGCCACCACGGTAAATCCATGTCAAAAATAGAAAAATCCCGGTTAAAGGATCTTTCCATTTCCCAGTTTCATGCCATTATGATGATACGCAAAAAAACAAAGGTTTCCCTAAAGGAGCTGGCAGCCATGCAGCAGATTTCATCACCCTCTGCCTCTGCCATGGTCAATCGTCTGGTAAAAAAAGGTATTTTAAAAAGAAGCCAGAGCAAATCAGACCGACGGAAAATTGAAATCAGCCTGACGGATAATGCAATGGCAAGGCATGAAAAGGTTGAAAAAGCAGTGTTTGCGTCTTTTGTGGATTTGATTGAAAAACTGGGGCCAGGGCCCACCAGAGACTGGTGTAATGTGCTGGAAAAAGTGGAAGCATTGTTTTCACAGGAAGATGGCCAAAATCATGGATAATGGAATGGAGCAGGGTTAATGGAGAAGACCAAGAAAAAAATAAGATTGTCCCAGATCATTTCCCGGATTGTTCTAAGCCTTGCTGTTCTGGGGGCAGGAATTCTTGCAATGAACTATTTTAAATCTATGAAAAAACCGCCCCACAAAGGCCGGGTAAAAGAACAGGTGCTCCAGGTGAATGTGAAAAAAGCCTTTCCCCGGACTGTTCAAACCCGGTTAAAGGGCTTTGGAATTGCACAGCCTGTTACCATTGTAAAAATATCCTCTGAAGTGGCCGGCAGGATCATTTACACCCATCCAGGGTTTGAAAAGGGAAGGACCCTCCAGAAAGGCGAAGTTCTTTTCAAGATAGATAATGCAGATTATCTGGCCGTTCTAAACCGTCTCAAGGCAGGTCTTGCCCAGAAAAAAAGTCTTGTTGCAGGCATTAAAAAACAATTTAAGGCAGAAAAACTGCGTTTGAAAACCATCCAGCGGACCATGAAGCTGTCACGGGTTGAGTATGATCGGGTACGGGTATTGCTCGAAGAAAATAGTATTGGTAACCGGTCGGAAGTGGACAAGGCAGAACAATCCTTGAACAATTCCATTGATACTTATGACAAGATGAAGCAGGCCATTTCCCTGTATCCTTTACAGATAAAAGAAGCTGATGCAGGTATTGAATCGGTAAAGGCTGATATGGACAAAGCCGCTGCTGACCTTGCCCGGTGTACAGTGGCAGCACCATTCACCTGCCGGATTAAATCCATTGCCATGAAAAAAGGGGAGTTTGCCACAAGGGGAAAGGAAGTGGTTACACTGGCAGATGATTCATCCCTGGAGATTGAGGTTTCCCTGGATGCCAGGGAAGCTGCCGCCTGGCTGGATTTTGTTGAAGTTGATCTTGAAAATCAGGTTGGCTGGTTCCCAATCCCCAAGCCTGTTTCCTGTGAGATCGCCTGGATCGAAGCCAAGGACTCAATCTGGAAGGGTCGGGTGGAACGTCTGGTCGAGTTTGATCGATCCTCCCGCACCATGACCCTGGCCGTTACATTAAAAACACTTTCCGTTACCAGGGTATATTCTGACCAGGAGAATGTATTCCTGTCCGGTGGAATTATTTCTGGAGACCTGCTCATTACAACCCGCCTGGTGGACCCCCTTGAAGACTCGGCACTTAAGATTATGAACAGGGAACATATAAACAGGGAACAATTGCAATGAAAAATATTCTGGGGGCCTTTGCCAGGAATATGGTTTTTGCAAATATTGTTCTTTTGACTGTGGTGGTCGTGGGTGTCATGGCCAGTTTTTTCATGATAAAGGAATCCTTTCCCCCCATGGAAAGGGACAGGATTTCCATTTCTCTGGCCTATCCCGGTGCTGATCCGGAAGAGGTGGAAGAGGGTATTTCCAGGAAAATAGAAGAGGCTGTGGAAGGGATTGACGGGGTCAAGGAATACAGTACCACAAGTTCGGAACATATTGCCAGGGCATCTGTCGAAGTGAAAAAGGGGTATGACACAACCAGGGTTCTTGAAGATGTAAAAACCCAAATTAACGCCATATCCACTTTTCCCAGGGATGCTGAAAAACCTGTGATCAATGAGGTGATCCGGAGAAGCACTGTGGTTACCCTGTATCTCTCTTCAGATATGCCCGAGCGAAGGCTCAAGGAGTGGGGCCAGAAGATAAAGGATCGGCTAAAGGCCCTGGAAAAAGTATCCCAGGTCTCCATGTCCGGCACAAGGGCCTATGAGATCTCCATTGAGGTTTCTGAAAAAAAATTATTGCAATACAAAATGACCTTTGATGATGTTGCAGATGCAGTGCGAAATTCCAGTGTCAATCAATCCGGAGGAACCCTGAGAACTATTGGGGAAGAGATTCGTCTGCGGACAATTGGCAGGAAATACACAGGAGAAGAACTGGGCAGGGTGATTGTAAGGGCAGGGGAAGCAGGGCAGGTTGTGACCCTGGACCGTATTGCAACCATTGTGGATGGATTTGAGGAAGATCCGTCACGGGCCTATGTGGATGGCAAGCGATCTGTGTTGATCTCTGTTTCCCAGACAGAGGAAGAAAATGCCCTGGATATTGCAAAACAAGTCCATTCCTTTGTGGATCAATTAAACAAAGAGCTGCCCGGCAGCATTGAGCTCAAAGTGCTCTATGACAGGACCACTTCTTTAAAGTCCAGGATAAATCTGCTTACCAAAAACGGGTCTGTGGGTTTGGTCATTGTCTTTGTCTTGTTGTGGGCCTTTCTAAACACCAGGCTGTCCATCTGGGTGGGCATGGGTATCCCAATTTCCCTGGCAGGAGGCCTGGGAATTCTCTGGGCAATTGGCGGTACCATCAACATGCTTTCTTTGTTTGGTTTTATCCTGGTGCTGGGTATTGTGGTGGATGATGCAATTGTGGTGGGTGAATCCATCTATGTCCACAGAAAGATTGGCAAATCTCCTTTAAAAGCAGCTGTGGAAGGAACCCTGGAGGTGGCCATGCCTGTGGTGGCAGCTGTTCTTACCACTATTGCAGCATTTATTCCCCTGGGGTTTGTGGGGGGCACCATGGGCAAGTTCATAGCCATCCTTCCGCCGGTTGTGATTTCCTGTCTTTGTATTTCCCTGATTGACTGTTTTATTCTACTGCCTGCCCATTTGAACAGTCTGCCTGAAATTGCAGTCAAAGGGCAGACTGGCAAGGGCATTGGCATTATTTCCAGAATCAATATGTTTACCAGCGGGGCCATGGAATGGTTTGTCCTTAAAATGTATACCCCGTTTTTAAGCCGGGTCCTTCATTTCAGATATGTGGTTCTGTGTGCGGCAATTGCAGTTTTATTGGCTGTATTGGGCCTTGTTCAAGGGGGGGTGGTAAAATATACGGTATTTCCCCAGACCGACGGGTATGTAATAACAGCTTCGGTTGCCTTTCCCGAAGGTACTCCGGCAGCCATGACTGAAACAGCCATGGAAAAAATTCAAACCAGCCTCCAGGAATATGCAAAAAATTTTAAAACCCTTTCCGGAGAACCTTTACTGAAAAATGTTCTCACTTTTGTAGGGGCATCCTCAGACGGGATGACCAGTGCCGGGCCCCATGCCGGAATGGTCCAGGGGATTTTGCTGGAATCGGAAAAGCGGGGGGTTCATTCCAAGGAGATCCTGTTTGCCTGGGAGAAAAAAATAGGCAGCATCCCAGGGGCTGAATCCCTGACCTTCCAGGCCCTGGGCCCTGGCCACAGAAGGGCTCCCCTTGTATTTGAAATGCATAGCAACAGTCTTGAAACCCTGGTGGGCGCCACCCTTATACTAAAGGAAAAGCTGGAGGAGTTCAAGGGGGTATACCAGGTCAAATCAGACTTGAATGAGGGCAAAAAGGAGTTGAGGTTCAGCCTCAAACCCGAGGCCAGGGCCCTGGGGCTTACCGTGGCAGGTCTTGCATCCCAGGTGAATTCCGGGTTCTATGGCAATGAAGCCCAGCGCCTCCAGCGTGGGGAGCATGATGTGCGGGTAAAAATCAGGTATACCAAAGCTGAAAGAGGTTCCCTCCAGGATCTGGAGTCCATGAGGATCAGGACACCAAAAGGGGTGGATGTACCCTTGAAATCCGTTGCCAATATTGAATTCGGGCCAGGGTTTTCCACCATCCGGCGTACAAACGGAAAGCGCAGCGTCACCATCAGCGGATTTGTGAATACAAAAATTACCAATGCCAATGAGATCTTTGATGACCTGGACAATACATTTTTAGACAATCTAAAGGAAAAATTTCCAGACCTGATCATTACTTTGCAGGGAGATAAAAAAAGATCCAGGGAATCATTCTCAAGTCTGAAAAAGGGATTTCCCATTGCCATCATGGGTATTTTTACCATTGTGGCCACAATGTTCCGGTCCTATCTTCAGCCCTTTATCATAATGGTGACTATTCCCTTTGGAATTATTGGAGCAGTGCTGGGCCATCTGGTAATGGGATATAACCTTTCCATGATGAGTCTTTTCGGCATGGTGGCCCTGACTGGGGTAGTGGTTAATGATGCCATTGTGCTCATAGAAAGGGTAAATGAGAACTTTGCCCGGCATATCCCGTTTTTTGAGGCAATTCTCAGGGGAGGAGCCCGGCGTTTCAGGGCGATTTTTTTGACGACCTTGAGCACAGTGGGTGGGCTTGCTCCCATGCTCCTGGAAACAGATCTCCAGGCACAATTTCTTATCCCCATGGCCATTTCCCTGGCAGCCGGGGTGTTGTTTGCCACAATTCTTACCCTTGTGCTTATCCCCTGTCTTCTTGTGATTTTAAATGATTTCAGACTGGTTTCCCATAGATGGTTCAGAGGGGATTGGCCAGAATCCAGAACACTTATGGAACCAGCCTCCAGGCGGTATGAACATTTAGATACAAAAGACAAGGATATAAAAATGGATACAAAAGGCTCTGAATCCGGGGCAGAGGAGTTGTCTTGAAAAATCAGCATCAAGTCTTTTTCAGTTATTTATTATTGGTTTATTTATTACTTATTTCAGGTCCGGTTATGGCAGGGCAGATGGCCCTGGATCATGCCTTTGAAAAGGCCTTGGCCGGTAACCCCAGTGTCCAGGCAATGGCCCAGCGGATCAATCAGTCAAGGGAACGAGTCATCCAGGCAAGGGCTGCCTATTATCCCCAGGTTTCCATGGATGGGTCTGTGAGCAGGCTTCAGGCTTCTGATAATGATATTGCAGCTAGCCTTGCATCCCGGCAAAGCCAGGAATACTATAATGGATCCATGTCAGCCAAATGGGTTATTTTTTCAGGGTTCTCTCGTAAAAACTATGTCCGGGCCGCATTGCTGGGCCAGGATCTGGAAGAGGCCGGCCAGGTTGATGTGATTCGGAATCTTTTGTCTTCTGTGGCTGCAAGCTTTCATGTTGCCCAGCTTGCCCTGGCCAATAAATTTATAGCTTCATCCAACAGGACTTTTTATGCAAAACAGCTGGAAGATGCCAGGATAAAACAAAAGGCAGGCAAGGGATCCTTGAGCGATGTTTTGAATTTTAACACCCGCATGAACCAGGCCCAGATTGAAATGGAAAAATTTATTGCCCAGTATGACGTTGCCCGGGCTTCCCTGGCTGCTCTGCTGGGTGACAATGTCCAGACAAAAGACCTGCCTGATCCTGTTTTTCCTGAGACTGAAACACAAAAGGAAATGGCATTACCCGATACAAAGGCCCTGATGGCCTATGCCCTGGATAACAGGCCTGATTTGATTCAATCAAGACTGGCTGTAAAGATAGCCCAAGCCAATATTGAAACCGTAAAATCAAAATTTTTTCCAGAAATCAGCCTCAATGGGTCCATGGGAATGAATAGAACCGGCAGCGGAAGGTTTGAATCCAATGACCTTGAAAACAGCATCAGCCTTCAATTTTCCTATCCCGTTTTTGCCGGTGGAAAAGACCGGGCTGCTCTTCAGGAAGCCAGATTTGCAGCTGCTGAAGCTGAATTTGAGTTGAGAAATCTTAAAAACCAGGTTGTTTCCCAGATCACCCAGGATTGTTTTTCCCTGACTGCTGCCCAGAAACAACTAAAGCTATATCGGGAAAATGAAAAACTGGTAAAGCAGAACAGGGATATGGTTGCCAAGGAATATCAATATGGGAAAACCAGTCTGGTAAATCTTAATGAGGTTCAAAACAACCTCAGTGAAACCCGGCAGCAGATTGCCCTGTCACTGATATCCCTGCGCCAGGCATGGTATGAACTTAAAGCATCCTCCGGTTCCATATACAGCCGGTAAAATTGACACAAACTCCCAGGTTATGCTTGATCAGTGCTGCCTGAAGTTCTGCCCTATGTTTTGATTGACCAGTTCTTCCTATGCATAGAACAGCGATGCAGTATGTTGCCCTTTGTTCTTAATACCTCCATGACAGGTTCCAGGAGTTTGAGGGCTTTTTTATCGATTCCTGAAAGATAAAAGGCCAGTTCCCCCACACCGGAAAGGCCTGCATCAATACATCTGACAGCCTCATCAGCTGCGCCTTCCCAGGTAAGATCAAAGCAGGCAAGCCCCTTTATCCGGCCTGGATAGGAAAGGACAGTTTCAAGGATATAATCATTGTTTTTTTTTGCAAAATCCGGGTTTCTCCAGGGAAATCCACTGGCCACGGTTATATCCACCCCATGTATATCCATTGATTCAATCATCTCCCGGGCCGTGGATATCTTTGCCCTTGGTGAATTATAGAGCATCTTGAATTCCGGTTCATTATTAAAAAACATGTCCCTGTCATTTTTGACTGATTCTGGAAATAGATGGGTATGGGTATCAATTATCATTAAAGACTTTTCCTTATTATGTATTGTATGGAAATTATTGTATGGAAATTGGCGTTGAATAAAAATTGTTTTTTAATAACCCCCATGCCCTGACGGGCACAACAAACCATGAAAAATATTTTAACCACAGAGAGCACAGAGCTCTATTCTCGGTGCCCTCTGTGAACTCTGTGGTGAGATTCTTTTTCATATAAAAGATTGAAAAATTATGGACAGCAATATATATTAAATTTTTTATGCAAACAAGGGATCAAAGGTAAAAATGAAATATTATCCCATCTTTCTTGATGTAAAAGATCGGGTATGTCTTGTGGTGGGCGGGGGAGAGGTGGGTGCCAGAAAAGCCCTTGGCCTTGAGCGTGCAGGAGCAAGGGTCCGGGTGGTCAGCAGGGAGTTTTCCCATGGACTGGAGGCTGGGGTAAATAAAAGAATCCAGCTTCAATGCAGGGCCTATGAAAAATCAGATCTGGACAATATATTTCTGGTTTTTGCTGCAACAAATAATGCCAAGTTGAACCAGATGATTAAAAAAGATGCTGAAAAAGAAAATATTCTTTGCAATATTGCCGATGCCCCGGGGCAATCAGATTTTATCCTTCCATCCATTGTGGAGAGGGGAGATCTTGTGTGTGCAGTTTCCACATCCGGTTCCAGTCCGGCCCTGGCCAAAAAAATTCGAAAAGACCTTGAATCCATGTTCGGTCCTGAATACTCTGTATTGCTTACACTCATGGGCAATATCCGGAAAAAACTGCTGGAACAGGGCCATGATCCAAGTGGCCATAAAAAAATATTTAAAATCTTGATTGAAAAAAATCTGCCTGCCTTGATCGCAGCCGGGGATGAAACTTCTTTAGATTCGATTTTAATTGAACTGCTTGGCAGGGGATATTCTTATAACCGCCTTGTATCACAGGAGCAATAAATGGGTTTGCAATCAGCTAATATAATGTTGCAGTTATCCTGCCTGTTGTATTTTTTAAGTATGGCAGGGTATTTATTTTTTTTGTTTAACCAAAGGGAAAATACCCAGAAAAGATCCTTTTACCTGTTGTCGGCAGCTGTGGCAGTCCACCTTTTAAGTGTGGCAGCGGTCGGAATTACTACCAGGGATCTGCCCATACATAACCTGGTGCAAAGCCTTTCCATGGCTGCTCTGGCCTTTGGCTGCATGTTTATATATTTTCAATATAAATTTAACCTCAAGATTCTCGGGGTCTTTGCCTCCATACTGTTATCATTCCTTATGCTGGCAGTTATGCTGATTCCTGAAACTCCGGTGGAGCCCAACAAGATACTGAAAGGCTTCTGGCTATATTCCCATATTATATTGGTGTTTACAGGTGAGGCAGCACTTGCCCTTGCCTGCGGAGCCGGGATCCTTTATCTGCTCCAGGAAAAAGGAATTAAGTCCAAAACCCAGGGGTTTTTCTTTAAACGGCTGCCCTCGCTGGATTTTCTGGACGATGTAAGCTATGCCTGTGTTACAACAGGGTTTGCCCTGCTGACCATTGGTTTGATCACAGGATTTATATATGGTGTTTTCCGTTGGCACCTGGCTGGTTTATGCTGCCCTGCTGCATTTCCGCTTTTACTCCGGGTGGAGGGGACGTAAATCCGCTGTCATGACAATTCTGGGATTTATGATCATTGTGTTTACCTTTCTGGGAGTAAATATCCTTTTGGGCGGACATCACCAGGAATTCACCAAATAGCGAAAGAAACATGATAAATAGTATTATTCTAATCGGCGCAAATCATAAAACAGCCCCTGTGGAACTCCGGGAGAAACTGTCCTTTACAATGGAGGAGACCATTGCTGCCCTTGATCATTTAAAAGATGATCCCAATATAAGGGAAGGACTTGTATTTTCAACCTGTAACCGGACAGAGATAATGTATATTCCTGAAACCGGTGATCAGATTGAGGAGGTTATTCAGTTTATTTCCCAACATAAAAACATTGAGGTGTCTAAATTCAGGTCTTCCCTGTATGTTTATGAAGGTGATGAGGCCATCCGTCACATGTTCCAGGTCGCTGCCAGTCTGGATTCCATGATGGTTGGAGAACCCCAGATCCTGGGCCAGATCAAGCAGGCTTACAAGACTGCCGTGGCAAATGGGGCTTCCGGTGTATTGCTGAATAGGATGATGCATAAGGCTTTCAGTGTTGCCAAACGTGTCAGGAAAGAAACCGGTATCGGGGATAATGCAGTCTCCATCAGTTATGCAGCCATTGAACTTGCCAATAAGATTTTTTCCGATTTATCCATCAAAAACGTGATGCTTCTCGGGGCAGGGGAAATGGCGGAACTGGCTGTAGAGCATCTGATTTCCAATAATGTTAAAGAAATTGTTGTTGCCAACAGAACCTTTACAAATGCCCATGATCTTGCCCAGAAATTCAATGGCAAGGCCGTCCAGTTTGAAGAACGGGAGGCAGCCCTGAAAGATGTGGACATCATTATCAGCTCAACCGGGGCCACGGAATATGTCCTTACCGTTAATCAGGTAAAGCGGGCAATGAAAAAAAGGCATTATAAAACAATCTTTTTTATTGATATTGCCGTGCCAAGGGATATTGATCCAAAAATCAATGGTATTTCCAATGCCTATGTCTATGATATTGATGATTTAAAGAATATTGTTGAAGACAATATCCAGCAGCGGGAACAGGAGACCGTAAAGGCGGATCGATTTGTTGAGGAAGCTGTGGTAACCTTTAGAAAATGGCTGGACAGCCTTGCCTTGGTGCCCACCATTAAAGCCATCAATGATAAGATGACAAATATTGTAGATATGGAATTCAATAAAACCCTTTCCAGCTTACACCATCTGTCTGAAGAGGATATTGAGGCTGTCAGGCGCATGACCCGTGCCATAGCATCCAGGACTATCCATGATCCCATAAAGTTTTTACGGAACACAGGTGATCACAGGGATGATTCTCTATATTTGAACGTTACCCGGCAATTGTTTGATCTGGATATCCCGGGAAAAAAATAAGCGCTGTCTGAAAGAGGATTTGGTTGTAAGAAAACTCAAAACCCAGGACCATTATTAAATGGTCCTGGGTTTTGAAGTTTTAAAGGGAAGGATGATTAAAGTTTTTTTCTGTACAATCCTGCAATTCCAATGAGGCCGAAACCAAGAAGAACCATGGTCGCAGGTTCCGGGTTTGGTGTTGTTCCTTGTCCCATGATGTTGTCATTGCCGCATCCCATTGTGAAATGGGCAATGAATTCTGAACCTTTAGGAAGGAAACTTAGATCGACAATTAGTTCATTGTGCCAATCGCCGGAAAATGTATCATAGCCGGATGCATTGGCCGTGTATTGACCGGTAACTTCGTTTAATATCTGGTTTCCCCCTGATTCATAGCGCCAGGGGCTGGATCCCTGGTTCTGATGGTAAAATGCTCTTTGGAGCCATGTGTCACTATCCAGTTCAAAAACATTGTAACTAAAAATATCTCCAGTCCAATAAAGATCTATGGCATAATCATATCCGTAGGTTTCCTGAACAGAATGATTACCCTTTGTTCCCTCATGGATATCACCATACACTGCATCTCCATTGATATCGATAAAAATGTCTCCAGAGTTCCATCTACCTGCACCGTTTTGAAAATCATAGCCTCCAACCAGGCTGAGCATTTTGCCATTCAGGAAAAATCCTTCCAAATCCCAGGCCTGATTCTGGGCCATTCCCGGTTCAACTTCATCGTCCTCTTGCATTCCGTACCAGCCTGTTTCCGCAGCAGAATTTTTATCTGGTATTGTTATGTTTGTAGCATATGCCGTTCCAATACCTAAAAAGAGTGTGGCTGCGAATATTAAGAATAAATTTTTCATAAAATTTCCTTTTATTGAAGTTTCAATATTTTAAAAGCAATATGTATGCCAAAATTTTAACTATCTGTTTTTATTAATTATTAAAATAATTTGAGAATTTTCTTATGGTTTATTTTAGACAAAATTATGTAAATAACTTTACAATTTTTGTAAAAATTGAAAATGGCATCCAGGATTGATTTGGAAGGCAATCAAGGCAGGTTTGTGTAAATATGGGTGTTTAAAACGTGGCTATAATATCCAGCGCCGGTCGAGGTGGTACGCAGCTCACGCATTGAACAATTTTTACAGGTTCTATATCCTGCTGCGCTGAAGGCTGAAGGAGAAAAATTCGCTGCGCTCAAACAATTTCTCCTTTTAACCGTCACTGCCAAGAATCGGTTCAAGTTTTTCTTTGAGTGCGGTGAAATAGAGCCGTATCGCTGAAGCTCTGAATTCATAGGGTAAATAGTCTTTATGATCAACCTGCATTGTGTCTCCTTAGGCTAACAGGTAATTAGCCGGTTGGGACCACCTTGTGATCCGCTGTAACGATTCGATTTCAATGGTTAAAAATATATCCAGATTTTAGCAATGCCCTTTCTGCAAACGGTAGTTTTTCTGATTTAACCAAAATATAATCTGTATCAAAGGTTGATATTGCAAAAATACTTATTTCAGCTTTAGCAAGAACTGTTGATATTTTTGCTAAACTGCCTGTCAGAGAAAAATTCAAAGGACCTTCTACCTTTATTGGCAATGGTACTGAAACTAACGCTTAATCTCATTGGCGCTGATGGAGCGTAGCGGAATCAGCGCCAATGCAGCGCTTTGTCAGCCCTTGTGATACTGCTTAAATTCATCTGATGGTTCACGGTCAGAATATATGTAAACGGAATTACCAATAGGGTCGATTACTGAAAAACCTCTGTCTCCCCAAGGATGGTCTTCTATAGGCATTTCAACAAATTAATTTTGGTGGAAATATAATTTAATCAGGAAGAATATGCCAAAAAAAATAATATTATTTGGATACACATGACTGTCAATTATTTCACTGCCCTCAAGTAGCTTATAATACTCTTTGAGAGTATTAATGGATTTCATTAAATTCTTTACATTTTTAACTGAATTGTTATACTATTTTTTTTGGATGTTCCTGAACATTTAATTGAAGGACAAAGATAATGAAAAAAGAAGACCTTGAATTTTTTAAAAACCTTTTGACTGACAGGCTCAATGAATTGGTTTCTCATGCTGACAGTACTGTAAGCGGTATGACCAAGCCCAAAGAAAATTTTGCCGATCCCACTGATCGGGCTTCCCATGAGGCTGAGAGAAGTTTTGAGCTTCGCATCCGGGACAGGGAACACAAATTGATAAAAAAAATTAAAAAAACTCTGGTTCGGATTGATAACGGGACCTTTGGCCGGTGTGATATTTGTGAGGAAGAAATATCCATTGAAAGACTCAGGGCAAGGCCGGTTACAACCCAATGCGTTGATTGTAAAACCAGGGAAGAGGATATGGAGAAGGCACTTGGAATCTAATATGTGCTGTTGAATCCTTTGATTGATCTTCATATACACTCAACTGCCTCTGATGGTTCTTTTTCCCCTCTGGAGATTTTGACTCTGGCACAAAACACAGGGGTCAGGGCCATATCTTTAACTGACCATGATTCCATAGCTGGAATCAAAGAAATTCTGAAGAATATTCATTCCTTTCCCCTGGAATTTATTTCCGGGGTTGAAATCTCCTGCGAACCTCCTGAAAATTTTAAATCCCTCGGCAGTATCCATTTGCTGGGCTATGGATTTTCCATCTATGACAGGCAGTTGAATCAGGTCCTGGAGAAAGCTGTCAAAGCAAGGGAAAAAAGAAATCCCAGGATAATTGAAATATTAAACAGCCTTGGGTTTGATATCAGTCTGGCAGAAGTGGAAGAACGGTTTGGTGCTGACCAGGCCGGGCGGCCCCATATTGCAGAGCTGATGAAGGAAAAGGGCTATGTGGATAGTTTCAGGGAAGCTTTTGATAAATACCTTGGCAAGGACAGGCCAGCCTATGTTGAAAAATTTAAAATCTCCTGTGAAAATGCCATCAAAATCGTTCTTGATGCTGGCGGGTTGCCTGTTCTGGCCCATCCAGGTCTACTGGAATTTAACAAAACCCGGGGATTGGAAAAATTTATTGATGTTTTGAAAGGGTTTGGCCTCCAGGGTATTGAAGTTTTTTATACAGATCATGATGATGAAAAAGTAGAATACCTGAAAGGTCTTGCCCATGATAGAAAGCTTCTTACAACCGGTGGTTCTGATTTCCATGGTAAATTTAACAAGGGTGTGAAGCTGGGCAGTGGCAGGGATAATCTCAGGGTCGGTTATCCCGTGTTTAAAAATCTTATGGAAAGAATTTCAGCGCACAGGTCCCACTCCCGTCTGGATATTCTTGAAAATAATATTGAATATCAATTTATTGATAAATCTCTTCTGGGCAATGCCCTGTGCCACAGGTCTTATTTAAATGAGAATCAGGACAGCTGCCATTCAGATAATGAAAGGCTTGAATTCCTGGGGGATGCTGTGCTGGGGCTGTGTATCGGCCATATATTGATGGAGCAGAGCCCATCTAAAAAAGAAGGGGAATTGTCAAAGCTCAGGTCAAATCTTGTCAGTGAACCTGCCCTGGCAGAAATTGCGCGTACCATAGATCTGGGACGGTTTATCAGGCTGGGTAAGGGAGAGTTTATCTCAGGTGGCCAGGATAAGAATTCTATTCTTTCCGATGGGTTTGAAGCCTTGATTGCAGCTGTATACCTGGATGCAGGGTTTGAAAAAACCCATGAACTGGTACGGGCAGTTTTTAAGGATTCAATTCATAAAGCCTTGTATGGTTTTAATACCCTGGATCATAAAAGTGCTCTCCAGGAGTATGCCCAGGAAAATTTTGCCACTACTCCCAAATATGCCGTGGTCCGGGAAACCGGTCCTGATCATGATAAGACATTTGAAATCTGTCTTGAGCTGGTGGATATCAAGACAATTGGGAAGGGAAAGACCAAAAAGGCAGCTGAGCAGGATTCTGCTAAAAATGCCCTGAAAATTTTGAATAAAGAGAATGCCCAGGCCGGGGTATGAATAATCCCCTGATTATTCCGGTTTTTATTCCCCATTCAGGATGCCCCCATCAATGTTCTTTTTGTAATCAATCCATTATCACCAGTCAGAAGAATTCCCTGCCTGATCCAAAAGATATTGAGACAACCATCCAGCAGTATCTTGCCTATAAGGGGAAACGTTCCAGGGTGGAGCTGGCTTTTTTCGGTGGAAATTTTTTGGGCCTTTCTTCCAGGGATATTGTCATACTGCTTGAACAGGTACGTCCTTATATTGAAAATCAAACCATCCACGGCATCCGTTGTTCCACCAGGCCGGATACCATAACGGAACAGCGCCTTGATCTGGTCCAGCCCTATGGGGTTTCCCTGGTTGAACTGGGTATCCAGTCCATGGATGATATTGTGCTTAAAAAGGCAAATCGGGGTCATACAAGTGCGGACAGTGTTCAAGCGGTAGCTTTGCTGAAGGATCATGGAATTCAGGTGGGAGCCCAGGTCATGGCAGGGCTTCCAGGGGATACCAGGTCAAAATTACTCCAGAGCACCCGGCAGGTGGCAGCACTGGGTCCGGATGTGGCCAGGATTTATCCCTTGATGGTTCTGCAGGGCAGCCTTCTGGCCCGATTGTATAAAAAGGGTAAATACATCCCCTTGTCACTGGATAATGGTATTCAGATGGTAAAAGAGATGTACCAGATATTTGAACAGGCCAATGTGACTGTGATTCGCATGGGACTCCAGGCATCCGAGATGATGGAGGATCAGAACATGGTATTGGCCGGGCCCTGGCATCCTGCCTTTGGCCACCTGGTATTGTCCGCCCTTTTTTATGACCAGGTGTGTGGAAAGATTGAAACATTAATCATGGCTGGAAAAAAAGAGAGGATAATTCTCAATGTCCATCCACGGTCTGAGTCCTGTCTCAGGGGAGATAAAAATGAAAATCTGGAAAAGCTTGGCCAGCAATATCCAGGGGTTTTATTTTCCATTAAAACCAATGATGCCATCATTCCCGGGGAGGTGTATATCCAATGAGCTTTACTAAATGCCTTCTTTAAACAGATCTTCGGATTCCGAGGCAGTGTCTGGTTTTGGAGTGTGTTCTGTGGGAATGGTGCCTTCCTTGAAACATTCAAAAATAGTTTTTTCAGATTCTTCAATGGGCAAAAGCCCGGTTTTGGCATCTATTTTGGCAAACACTATTCCTTCGGGCACATTAAATGTGCGGGCAGGCTTGCCTTTCAGAATGTTCTGCATATAGTCCAGCCAGATGGGGCTGGCGGTCCTTGAACCGGTTTCCCCTTTGCCAAGGGAGGTTTCCTTATCAAGGCCTACCCAGACTCCTGTGGTGTATCTTGGAGTATACCCCAGGAACCAGGCGTCAAACAGATTGTTTGTGGTGCCGGTTTTGCCTGCAACCGGCCTTTTCAAAGCTTTTACCCGCCATCCTGTTCCTGATTTAACAACGCTTTCCAGGATATTGGTCATGATATATGCTGTACTCATATCAATGACTTTTTTCCGGATGAGTTTGGAAAACTCCAGAAGGTTTCCGTCCCTGTCATAGATTTTGGTGATGAATACCGGTTCTATGAGATATCCCAGGTTTGAAAAAACAGAATAGGCATTGACGATTTCCAGGAGGGACAGGCCGGAAGATCCCAGGGCTATGGAAAGATCCTTGCTGATTTCTGAAGTAATCCCAAGTTTTCGGGAATAATCAATTATATAATCAATGCCGATGTCCTGGAGAATTTTAATGGTGACCACATTCCTGGATTTAACAAGGGCTTCCCTGAAAGTGGTTGGACCATAAAATTTTTCTTTGTAGTTGTGGGGCTTCCATACAAAATCACGTTCCGTGTCCTCATAAACGAATGGGGAGTCAATGATAATGCTGGCTGCTGTATATCCCTTGTCAAGGGCAGCGGCATAGATTATGGGCTTGAAGGCGGATCCTGGCTGACGTCTGGACTGGTATGCTCGGTTAAATTGACTGTCCTTATAATCCCGTCCGCCAATCATAGTTTTAACATGGCCTGTTTCAGCTTCTATGCTTAAAAGGGCTGCCTGGGCAATGGGCTCCTGGTACAGGGCAAATTCATAGTCATTGTTTTCAGTCATCTCATTGACCACTTTAACAAAAATGACATCACCCACTTTAAATACCTGGGAGGGATTTTTTACCTTTGTTTCATAATAGGCTATTTCGGGGTTGGGAGTCCTTGCCCAGAGCATGGTTTTTAAATGGATGAGGCCGTGAAATTCCCCGACTCTGACCCGGGTGATTTTATTTTCATCGTCAACAGATAGGACAACTCCCTGGTATATATTCTCTTTTTCAAGGAGATTACCATCAATTTTTTCTGCAACACCCCGGCAAAAATTTTCCACCTTAAGGGCTGAGATGTTTTTGATTGGGCCCCTGTAACCACTCCTTCTGTCATATTCTATTAATCCTTTTCTGACAGAGTTCCGGGCAATTTTCTGTAATTCAATATTTACTGCAGTGTGTATCTTAAGACCCTGATTGTACAGGGCATCTTTCCCATATTTTTTTTCCACATATCTTCGGACATGTTCGGTGTACCTGGGTACCCGTTCTATAAACCAGTTTTTTCGAGGCTTAATATCAAGCTTGGTATCAATGGCTTCGGTGACCTCAAGGTTGGTAATCATGCCTTCTTCTTTCATGCGGTTCAGGGTGTAGATCTGACGTTGTTTAGCCCTGTCCGGGAACCTGAAGGGAGAATATCGGCTGGGAGCCTGGGGCAGCCCGGCCAGCATGGCACATTCCGCAAGGCTGAGGTCCTTTGCATGCTTGCCAAAATAATTTTCAGAGGCTGATTCCACCCCATGGGCGCCATGTCCCAGATAGATCTGGTTCAAATATAGATAGAGTATTTCATCTTTTGTGAATTTTTTTTCAATTTGGTATGCCAGCATGGCTTCTTTGAGTTTTCTTTTATAGGTTCGTTCAGGGGTCAGTAAAAAAGATTTGGTAACCTGCTGGGTGATTGTGCTACCTCCCTGGACAATGGTGCCGGCCTTGAAGTTTTTAATAGATGCCCTGATAATGGACTGGATATCAATGCCAGGGTGTTCCCTGAACCTTGAATCTTCTGCAGCCACAAAGGCGTTGATAAGGTTTTCAGGCATTTCAGTAAGGGGAATTACAATCCGCCTTTCCTTGTAGAATTCTCCAATTTTACGTTCGTCATCTGAAAAGACACTGGTAACCGTTGCCGGTCTGTAATCCTGTAAAGTGTTTATTTTGGGCAGGTCCTGGCTCAGGTAGACAAAAAGCCCTGCTATCCCGGCACAACTGAGAACAGCTAATATAAGGAAAAGGATAAAACTCCATTTAAAAAGAGAGAGAATCAGGCTTGTTTTCTTTTTCTTTTCTCTTTTTTTCAGGACTTGGGACTTGGTTTTTTTATTTGGCATAACAACCTGAAATTTTGTTAGAATTGATTATTTTGTATAGCTTATTATCAGATTACTTTCCATATGGCAATACCTGGCCAGGGCCTGGCAGTGGTGCTATAAATTGAAAATCAATTAATTTTTATTGTTTAGAATAAAAAATATTTTTTAAAATTTGTATATAAATTGACTTTTTTTATGGAAAGGACTATTGATATGGGTTCTAATGATATGAATTTTAAAGGAATATTTTCATGGCAAAACTTGATTTTAAACTTGATTTTACAAAAGGCAATGGATTGATTCCTGCCATTGCCCAGGATTGTAACACCGGAGAAGTCCTGATGCTTGCCTATATGAACCAGGCATCGTTCAATGAAACCCTGTCTTCAGGCAAAGCAACATATTACAGCAGATCCAGGCAGGCCTTGTGGAAAAAAGGAGAAACATCCGGGCATGTTCAGCATGTCAGGGAAATCCGGGTGGACTGTGACCAGGATACAATCCTCTTAAAGGTGGACCAGGTGGGCGGAGCTGCCTGTCACAAGGGTTATAAAAGCTGTTTTTTTTCTATAGTTGAAAATAATGAACTCAAAATATCGGATAAAAAGGTATTTGACCCTGAAAAGGTATATAACTCAGTAAAAGGTATATAAATAATGAAAAAAAGATTGAAACTGGGTATTCCCAAGGGAAGCCTTCAGAATGCAACGATTAATTTGTTTAAGCGCTCGGGATGGAAGATCAATGTGGAAGGCAGAAGTTATTTTCCTGATATTAACGATGAATCCATTGAATGTGCCCTTTGCCGGGCCCAGGAAATGTCCATAAATGTTGAGAGTGGAATTATAGATGTGGGACTCACAGGTCTTGACTGGGTGGCGGAGCATGAATCCGACGTCTATGTGGCTGCTGATCTTATCTATTCAAAGGTAAGTGCCAGTCCGGCCCNGGTGGGTTGTTGCCGTGGCAAATGATTCCCCCATGGAAACCCTGGCTGATCTTGAGGGGAAAACCATTTCCACAGAATTGGTCAAGTTTACCAAAAGATTTTTTAAAGAACGGAATATTGATGTTAATGTAAAGTTTTCATGGGGTGCCACAGAGGCCAAAATCGTTTCAGGACTTGCCGATGCCATTGTTGAAATAACTGAAACGGAAAGTACCATACGGGCCCATAACCTGCGTGTGATCCATGAAATCATGGAAACCAACACCCAGCTTATTGTAAATAAAAAGGCCTGGGAAAATCCTGAAAAACGGGAAAAGGTCGAGCAGATTGCCCTGCTTCTCCAGGCAGCCCTTGTGGCAGATAAGCTTGTGGGAATTAAAATGAATGTGCCTGAAAATAAAATTGCTAAAATTGTATCTCTGCTTCCCAGTCTGAATGCGCCTACCATTGCATCCCTTTATCAGTCTGACTGGTTTTCAGTGGAAACCATTATTGATAGCAGCCTTGTCAGGGATTTGATTCCCAACTTGCTCAGGGAAGGTGCTGAAGGAATTATTGAATATTCTCTAAATAAAGTATTATAAACCAAAATTTTATGGAATAAGATTAAAGAAATATAAAATGAAACCAGCTGTAAGATGTGAAAAAATAACCCCTTTTATTGTGATGGATATTCTGGAAAAGATCCATAAAATGGAGGCCCGAGGCATTGATGTGGTGCACATGGAAATAGGGGAACCTGATTTTAATGTGCCAGAGTGTGTCAACCGGATAAGTTGTGGATCCAGGAGATGAGATTATTATTTCTGATCCCCACTATGCCTGTTATGCCAATTTTATTCATTATGTCCAGGGCGTGCCAGTTACAGTGCCGGTTCTTGAGGAAGAAGGCTTTGTCTATACCCCCGAGGCCATAAAAAGCAAAATTACATCAAGGACCAAGGCTATATTTATAAATTCTCCTTCCAATCCCACGGGAAATGTGATTCCCAAGGAAAGAATGAGGGAAATAGTCGCCCTTGCCAGGGCCCATGACCTGTATATTATTTCAGATGAAATTTACCATGGGCTTGTATATGAGGGCCAGGAACATTCCATCCTTGAATTTACCGATAAAGCATTTGTGCTAAACGGGTTTTCCAAACTCTTTGCCATGACCGGTCTGCGCCTGGGATATCTAATTGCACCTCCAGAATTTGTAAGACCCCTGCAGGTACTCCAGCAGAATTTTTTCATCTGTGCCAACTCCGTGATTCAACTGGCAGGCGCTGCTGCCCTGACAGAAGCTGAACAGGAAACCAGGCATATGCGGCAGATTTATAATGAGCGGAGAAAGTATGTGATTGGACGGTTAAAAGCCATGGGACTCGGGATAACCGTTGAACCCACGGGCGCATTTTATGTCTTTGCCAATGCAAAACATATTTCCAGGGATTCCTATTCCCTTGCCTTTGATATCCTGGAAAAAGCCCATATCGGGGTTACACCAGGCATTGATTTTGGCGCCGGAGGGGAGGGGTATCTGCGGTTTTCCTATGCCAATTCCATGGATAATCTCATTATTGGTATGGACAGAATGGAAAATTATTTAAAAGAATACTCCAGGTGAATACTCCAGGTAAAGAGTAATTATGAAAATAAATAATGTTGAATTTATAAAAAGTGCGGTGAATTCCTCCCATTATCCGGAATACGCGTTTCCGGAGGTTGCCTTTGCAGGCAGGTCCAATGTGGGAAAATCCTCTCTAATCAACACATTGGTTCAGAGAAAAAATATGGTTAAGACAAGTTCTAAGCCAGGGTGTACCCAGCTGATCAATTTTTTCCTGGTCAATGTGGACTTGTCCTTTGGGGGGGATTTGTCCTTTGTGGATTTGCCGGGATATGGGTATGCAAAGGTGTCCAAAAAAATCAGATCCCAGTGGCAGTCCATGGTGGAGAGATATCTGTCAGAGCGGAAGAGTCTTATGGGTTTAATCCTGCTCATTGATATCAGGAGGGATCCCAAAAAAGAAGAATTTGAATTGATAAAATGGCTGGAATCCAATGAAAAACCATATCTGATAGTATTGACCAAGGCAGATAAATTGTCCAAAACAAATCAGGTAAAGCGGTTAACTGAAATCTGTTCCCTTTTGAATCGGGAAAAACAGGGAGTAATACTTTTCTCTTCTAAAACCCGCCAGGGCAGGGAGATGATTCTGGATGAAATCAATAATCTTGTCAAATGGTATAATGAAGAACAGGAATGACCAATATAATTAACAGAGGTGAATTATGGAAGAAGACACCCGTTCGGGGTTTGTCGGTATTATAGGTGCGCCCAATGCAGGAAAGTCAACCCTGCTAAACCAGGTGCTGGGTCAAAAGATTTCCATCACCTCTAAAAAACCCCAGACCACAAGGGATAGGATTCTGGGTATTGTGAACAGGCCCAGATCCCAGGTTATTTTTGTGGACACGCCTGGTATACATAAAAGCACTACCCTGTTAAACAAGAGGATCGTGGACCAGGCCATACTGGCCCTGGCAGATGTGGATGTGATCTTATTCGTGGTTGATGCTTCCGCTAGAAATTTTTCAGCTGAAAAATTCATTATCTCCCAATTGAATGAAACAGCCAAGCCTGTGATTCTGGCCTTAAACAAAATTGACCTGACCAAAAAATCCCAGGTTTTTTCTCTAGTTGAAGAGTTTCAGGCTGAGCTTGAATGTAAGGCCGTGATTCCAATCTCAGCTAAAAAAGATATACAGGTGGATAAATTGCTGGAAGAGGTAGAGCTTTCCCTGGCAAAAGGCCCCAGGCTTTATCCCGAGGAGACGTTTACCGATGTCTCTGAAAAGTTCATGGTCAAAGAGATTATACGAGAAAAGGTGTTTCGCTTGACTGGTATGGAAATTCCCTATTCAAGTGCAGTTACAGTGGATGCGTTTGATGTGGAAAAAAAATTGATTGTCATCCATGCCAGTATCCATGTGGTCAGGAATTCACAAAAAGGCATTATTATTGGAAAAAAAGGTTCCATGCTTACCCAGATCGGCACCAGGGCCAGGAAGGATATTGAAAAAATGACAGGGTCAAAGGTGCTGCTCAAATTATTTGTCAAAGTGACAAAGGATTGGATAAGCAATGCAAAGGCCTTGAACGAGTTTGGGTATTAGAGCCAATGGATCCTTATTTTACCTTTGGTGATGAGAGTGTGTTAAAAAAGGAACGTGCCAGGGCCAGGAAAATCAGAGCAAGCCAGTGGTGGAAAAGGAAAAAATCAACAGGTATCTGTTATTATTGTAAAGAGGTGTTTTCACCTGCTCAGCTGACCATGGACCATATTATTCCGGTTGCCAGGGGAGGGAAATCTGAAAAATTCAACCTGGTCCCCTGCTGCAAAGAATGCAACACCCGGAAAAGGAACCTGTTGCCGTCTGAATGGGATGAATATATGAAGACAATAAAAAAATAAACAGCGAAAAAATTTTAAAGTCTTTTCACTGTTTATTTATCATCATCCCGTGAAAAATATGGCCCGAAAAAGATATTTGTCCGTGAAAAATTTATTTTTTACTGCAAAGCCTGTGGATGGTCTGGGCATGCCATTCCCCACGGCCTGAAAATGTAGGCTGTCCCAGTTCAATAAGGCGATGGGCAACCTGATCAAATGTAGCACCTTCTTCCCGCATGCTTAGGATGATACCCATTACTTCATCCCTGGGCATTAGTCCTTTCTTGACGGATGCCGGTGCAGCGACATTTTTCTCAGCTATTTTTCTGCGTTTTCTTAGGATGGGTTTGCTGTCAGAATCGGTTTTTTGGACTGGCGTTTTAACCATAATGCTCCGGACTTCTTTTGTTTTTCGGCTCTCTGTCCTTAAAGGATTCGTGGTGGGCTCAACCGATGCATTTGCTGATGCACTTTGCGCTGTCTTTTTCTTTGTGTCTTCCGATTTCCTGGAAGTTACATAATGATTTTCAAATGCAGGCTGTACGTTCATCTCTTTCTCCCGGGGGCTGGGTTCAGAGGAAAGGCTTAGATGATTTGCAATGCGCTCTATGGCAATGGCCTGACGTTCCAGGATATCTGCTGTTCTTTCCTGGGCATTGACCATGTCTTCCTGGTTTTTTACCATTGTTTCAATATGGATGGTCAAATTATCAAGTACATCGGCAAGCATGTTCATGTTTGAATCTTCAGCAGGTATCTGGTTGCCGGCCTGGTTGCCGGCCTGGTGGGCCATGGACTGGGGCTGCTGGTGTTTCATCTGAGGGTTTCTGGTATTCTGATACCCGCCATAGGAATGGTATCTGGGACTGCTGGTGTAATGATATGAATTGTCAGAGTTTTTCCGGGTTTTGGGTGTGCGCGGTTTTTCAGCCTGACCATTACGAAGGCTTTGTAGAAAGTCGTTCATGTAAATAATATCCTCCTTGGGATGTATATCGATGTCAGCTGGATTTTTGTGCATGACATATTATTAGTGCTTAGGACTTCAACCCTGTGGATCAAAAATGAATTTGAGGGGATTTTTATCTAAGGGCATTTCATTAAAAATTAATATAAATATGCTTCTTTTTTATACTTTTGTCAAGGTTTTTTTACGATTTCCATAAGGGCGATAAATTTATTATTTTTATTTTATCGGGCGAAGGATCATCAGATCGTCGCCAAATTAGATTGAAACCATCATGATTTTATGGTAAATAACCTTTTTGAAAATATTAAAATCAAAGGACCAGACATGATTGGACCAGACATGATTGAAAATAAACAATACAAGACACCGTTTACGGTTGAAACTCCGGATGTGATTAAAATAGATCTGCTGGACCCCATTGAATATGCCTATAGATCAAAAAGAAGTATTGATATCCGCATAGAACATCCTGAATATACTTCCGTATGCCCAATGACAGGTCTGCCGGACAATGGTTGTATTATCATTGATTACAGGCCGGATAATTTTATTGTTGAGCTCAAGTCCCTGAAATATTATTTGATGCAGTATAGAAATGTGGGCATGTTTTACGAGCATGTTATTAATAAAATTCTTGATGATCTGGTTGAGGTCTTACAGCCCCTCACCATGAAGGTCACTGGGAAATTCACCCCCAGGGGCGGGATCTCTTCCCTTGCCACTGCAGAATATGTAAAAAATTAAATTGATCCTGTGATTTTAATCTGGTCTATAACCAGGGTTTTCATATGCCCGGATTAAAGCCCTGGCTTGGGCAGCTGTTTCTATCTGGGACAGGTCTTTTCTGAAAACAGAACATCCCGGCCATCCTTTAACAAACCAGGAAAGCCTGCCCCGAAGCATTTTGCAGGCAGGTTTTTCACCAAAATACGCCATGTACAACTCTATCAGACGTTCCATTTTCCGGAATATTTCGCTGGGGCTGGGCTGCCTGTAAGTTCCCTTGACCAGTAAGTCTTCAATTTGGGAGAGGATAAATGGATTGGCCATGGCAGCACGGCCCACCATTACTCCATCACACCTGGTTTGTGTAAGCATCCTTATTCCATCTTCAACAGAATTGATATCCCCGTTGCCGATTACCGGGATATCCAGTTCTTCCTTGATCTGCTGGATCAGATCCCAGTTTGCAAAACCCTTGAAAGCCTGGCCTGCTGTCCTGGGGTGAAGGGTTATGGCATCAACGCCCACATCCTGGGCAATTTTGGCTATCAATAATGCCTGGTGTCCTGACCCGTCCCATCCAGATCTGATTTTTATGGTAAAGGGAAGGCTGGTGGCCTTTCGGACAGCCTTTAAAATGGCTTCACTGGTTTTGGGTTCCTTCATCAAGGCAACCCCTGCCCCCTGTTTTATTACTTTTTTTACGCTACAGCCGAAATTTATATCAATGATATCCGCTTTGCCTGCTTTTTCAATGAAAGTGGCTGCCTGGGCCATTGATTCAGGATCTGCTCCGAATATCTGGACGGATAATGGTTTTTCATCATCCCTGGATGTCAATAGGGTGATGGTTTTTTCAGAGTTGTAGAAAATACCCTTGGCACTTACCATTTCCGAGCACACCACAGCACACCCGCACTCTTTTACAAGTCTCCTGAATGGCAGGTTGGTTATCCCGGCCAAAGGGGCCAGAAAGGTTTTCCCTTTTATTTCAAGGTCTTTTATTTTCATTTTTAGCTTTCTTAATGGCTCTGGCTTAATGTTTTTGGATATCAGCCCCTGTCCTTGCATAACAGAACAGGCAATTATGAAAACAGGGATGGTCTTCATAGGAGCCGATATCTATTGATTTTGTGCATCTGCATCCCTGTTTGGAACGTTGTCCATAATCTTTCCTGGTTTCAGGATTTCCTCCATAGAGTTTTTTAAGCAGCCTGCCGTCAATGCAGGAGTTTTCCTCGATTCTGGAAAAAAGACCGCGGTTTGTAAAAAGGGATGCTTCAGAGCATAGAAATAATTGTATATTTTTGGTTTCAAGATAATCTGCCATTTGCTGGACCAGTTTTTGTTTGTTTTCTATTTTCGGTTCAACAAAGAAATGATTGGGTTTGTTCTGTAAAGATAGGCGCTTGAGTCTGGTTTGAATTTTTTTGTAGTCATCATAGAAACTGGTGACACATCTGGAGATTCCCATTTCTGACATGGCATTGGCAATCATGGTAAAATCATTCATATTATTTTCAATTTGCTGGTTGTTCTGCCTGTAAAAACAGATTGGATCAAAGCGCCATGATATTTTATCCGGCCCCAATCTGCGGCATAAAAGCCTTGCCTGGTTAATCCTTGTTTCAAGTTTTGGCAGGCCCGGTTCCAGAAGGGAAGAAGTAGAATTTATTGTAAAATTAAAATATAAATTATATCCTTTTTTAACAAGAATCCGGTCTGCCTGAAGTTCAAGAAATGGACCAAAGTTTTTTGACCAGAAAACAATGGAATGGATCTCCCGAGGCAGGGCATTAACTTTTTTAACCCTTTTATTATAGGGGTTTTTAATGGTGAAATATCCTTGCTGGATCTGTTCCAGAAACCAGGGTGTATACCATCCTGGAATATCTGTCCGCCTTGATGCTGAAATGATTTTATTTTGGGTCTGGCCCATGGTCTTTTTTTTTCAGGTCTGAAAAAGAAATGATTTTGGCATCTGGTTCCTCGGGTTTTTCCTGTTGAAGGAAATTCTCAGCCAAATCCCTGGAAGGCTTTTGGGGATGGGACAGGACAAACTCTTCCCTTGGGCATTCAACGGTTTTAAGTTTCATTTTTTTACCGTTCATATGGAACTCTTCCCCATTGATATAGTCATCCTTTAAGATCCAGGTCACCACCTGCAATGGAATTTGAAGCATTAATAATTTAATCTGGTACCAGTCCTTTTTGGGATCAGGTAAAATACTTTCAACCCTGGCAAATGAAACCGGTGAATCTTCGAGATAGATCAGTACAACATCATTGATTGTGGCCATGGATTCCTCTGTCATTTAATAGTATAGCATTTAGCCATTAGCAGTTAGCTAACAGCTAATGGCTAAATACTAAAAGCCCGCGCGATAGCGTGCTAATTTATTTTTCTTGTCAACCTGTTAAATATAACATAATCTTTTGATTATCTAAAGAATGGAATGGGACATGGTATTGAATAAAAAGGTATTAAATAAAAAATGGAGCATTTTTTTCCTGGTGGCATTGTCAATTTTCATGTCAACCCTGGACTCCAGCATCGTAAATATTGCTTTGCCATATATAATGCAGGACATGTCCACGGATATTTCCACCATTCAATGGGTAGTGGTTATCTACCTTCTGACTGTTTCCTCTTTTTTGCTGACCTTTGGCAGGCTATCTGATATCAGGGGCAGGCAGCAGGTATATGTGACGGGCTTCATGGTCTTTACCCTGGGATCACTTTTGTGCGGGATTTCAACAACCCCTGCTTTTCTTATCATGGCACGGGTTGTTCAGGGCCTTGGGGCTTCCATGCTCATGGCCTGTTCTCCTGCCTTGATTGTGGATGTGTTTGAAAAAAAGCAAAGAGGCCGTGCTCTGGGAATGATCGGCGCTGTTGTCGCAGCAGGGCTTACCACAGGACCTGTGGCAGGGGGATTGATTTTAGAATATTTTTCATGGCAAAGTATTTTTTATATCAATATTCCCATAGGGATTGGGGCCTCCGTTGCAGGTATCTTTGTGTTTAAAAATATTCCAGAGGGAAATGGTACCAGGGAGCCCCTGGACAAGGTTGGCAGTCTTATGATGATGATTTCCATTTGCAGCCTGATCCTGGGCCTGACCAAGTTTTCAGAATGGGGGATAATATCTTTCAGGTTTTTGGGTTGTGTGATTGTGGGAGGGTTTGCAGGTATTGGTTTTAAAATTAATTCAAACAGGTTTGCCCATCCCTTATTTGATTTTAATTTGTTGAAAATCAGGTTGTTTGTTCTGCCCCTTGCTGCAGCAGGGATTTTATTTGCCTCTCTTTTTGTTATTGTTTTTATGATGCCCTTTTACCTGACCTATCCCTGTGGTTTTTCAGCAGCCAAAACAGGCGGTATAATGATTGTGCCGTTTTTATTTCTTTTGTTTATTTCCCCTTTATCCGGTGCCTTGTCAGACCGTTTTGGATCCAGGCAATTGTGTTGTTTCGGGATGCTGATTCTGGGCCTTTCCCTGGTATCACTCATTTTTCTTTCTCCTGAAATGGATATCATTGCTATTCTGTGGCGGATTGCTTTGGCTGGTATTGGTACGGCATTATTTGTATCTCCCAATAACACCGCCATCATGGGTGCGGTTCCTTTGGCCAGGCGGGGAATTGCATCTGGTGCCACGGCAACGGTAAGAAATCTTGGCATGGTGACGGGTGTTGCCCTTGCAGGTGCAATATTTACCCATTCTTTTTCCAGCCTGACCCAGGGGGCTGGCCTGGATAATTATACTCCTGTCATGGGCCCTTATTTTATGGCAAGTTTCAGGCAAGCCATGGCAATGGGTGCAGCCCTTGCCTTTGTCGGTGCTATTGTTGCCTTTGCCAGGGGAAAAGAAGAAAATCCAGTTTAAAAAATCAAATCAAGGAGGGAGTTCGTGGAAAAATTTCAAAATTATGGGGCATTGGATCAAGCCTATGTCCTGGAGCGTTTGTTCCATCCCAGAAGGGAAGATCCGGGCCGGCTACCACAAAGTGATAGGGTGGATGTAATGATACCGGTGGGCCAGGGAGTAGAACTGGGAGCTTCCTTTTATTTCAATAGCCATTCAGCTCCCATTGTTCTCTTCTTCCATGGTAATGGCGAGATTGTGTCAGATTATGATGATCTGGGGCAATATTTTACCCGGGCCGGGCTTAATTTTTTTGTGGTGGATTACAGGGGGTATGGCCGGTCCTCTGGTTTGCCGGAAGTCAGCTCCATGATGACAGATAGTCATGTCATCCTGGATTTTTTGATATCCTATAAGGAAAAGAATCATTACACAGGGCCGGTCTGTATCATGGGACGTTCCCTTGGCAGTGCTCCTGCCTTGGAACTTGCTGTAAATTCAGGCCATGAAATTCATTGCCTGATTATTGAAAGTGGTTTTGCCTTTGCATCACCTCTGCTTGGGATCCTGGGAATTGATCCGGTTTCCATTGGTTTTAGAGAAGAACAGGGATTTGAAAATTTAGAAAAAATTAAAAGATTGAAAAACCCCTGCCTGATTATCCATGCAGAGTTTGATCATATTATTCCGTTTTCCGATGGACAGGCCCTTTATGATGCCTGTCCATCAAGTACAAAGTTTCTGCTGGAAATCAAAGGGGCCAACCACAATGATATCTTTTTTCGTGGAATGATCCCTTATCTTGAACAGGTTGGAAAATTTTGTTTCATGAACCCTGGTGGTTCAAGGTGATTTCATCTATGTTTTTAAAATTTCTGCTGATATTTATTTCTGGCGTAAAGGGACAACATAGACAGGCACGCTGGTTCTTTTTAAAACTTTCCGGGTGACATTGTCTCCCATGGCTTCAGCCAGACGTCCCTGTTGTTTGCAGCCCAGAACAATCAAATTACACCCTTCTTCATCAGCAGTAGATGTGATTTCATCTGCAATGGACCGGCCGTCTGTCACCAGAATTTTTTCTATGGGAGAGATTTCTTCGGAGGGCTTGTTCTCTTTTTCCCCATCCTGGAAAAATCCCGCAATGGCATGGCGGATTTTTAAGGCATCCACATTTTTACCGCTGAGAAGATTCCTGGCCCCTGTTTTCTGTTCATTTTTGATATCCTTGTAGAGTCTTTCTCCAAAGGCCATCTGGACGAGTTTTTCAGAGCGTTTGCTGGTTTCCTCCATGACATGGAGAACGATTATGTCAGCCTCTGAATAGGCTGCTGTTGTGGCAGCATGTTCAAATACCTGTTTCATCTCTGTGGACAGGTCTGATGCAAAAAGAATTTTTTGAAGTGGCTTGATCATTATATTCCCTCCATAATAGTATGGTTGAACAGACTTTGAATAATATTATTTTAAGGCTTAGGACCGCAAATTACTTGCGGTCTTTACAGCAATTTGTGTTCAGATTTTTTTATTCAGTATTTTCTACGCCGACCGGCGTATCTGTGTTAGCCAGCTCAGGAGAATTGGCCGGACCCGCTGCTGGTGGCACAGGAGCCAATGCTGTTTCCCATGAAGCTTGCCGCGCTCATTTTTTTTCTAACGTCTGGACTTTTGCATTCAGGGCATTCAACTTTCCCTTTGTCACCAGCAAAGACCAGTTTCTCAAATTCTTTTTTACAATGGTCACACTGGTATTCATAAATAGGCATGTTCATATCCTTATATAAATTAATTATTTTTACTTGTTTCTTATATCAATTTTTCATAAATGGTACAAGATAAAGATGGTCAAATAATAAAGCAAAGATAATGCCAGCCCAATGAACTTTTGTCTTTCTTGATATGACAGCAGATATTTGGTATGATAGGTACTGTTCTGGACCATTGGCATGGTGTTTGCTATGCTAATATCCTTTACAAGCACACAATTACAAACACAAAATGAAAATTTAAATAAAAGGTGAGCTATGAAAGAAATGTTGTATATGGGAATATTTGTGGGGATTTATCTGTTTTTGCAGATGTATCTGTTTCCGAAAATGGGAGTGTCTACCTGAATGAGTGATGCCTGTCAGGTGACAGACAAGAAGAAAAAAGCAGACACAATTTTTGAAAAAAAAGATTGAATATAAAAGGAAACAATTAAGATACCTGAGGATTATAGTAACGTTATTTTTTCCGATGAACAGGGACAGGTAGCGTTACTGATTTGGAGGCATAATGACAGACCCCCTGTTTACACCCATTTCCATTAATAATCTGGAAATTGAAAATAGAATCTATATGCCGGCCATGCACCTTGGCATGGCCCAGGAATTTGAGGTAACAGATCAGATAATCAATTTTTATGCCCAGCGTGCAAAAGGTGGACCTGGAATGATCTGTGTGGGGTATGCCACAATTGATGAACTCTCGGGCAATACCCAGAACATCGGAGCCCATGATGACAGGTTTATTCCGGGACTGGCCAGGCTGGCCTCCGCCATAAAGGAAAATGGCTCCCTCTCTGCCGTTCAGATTAACCATGCCGGGCGGTACAATTTTTCATTTTTTCTCAATGGAAAACAACCTGTGGCTCCTTCTGCCATTGCCTCCCGCATGACAAAAGAAACACCCAGAAGCTTGACCGTTGAAGAGATAAAAGAGATCATCAACTCCTTTGCTGCTGCAGCGGCCCGGGTCAAAAGGGCTGGATTTGATGCCGTTGAAGTGTTAAGCGGTACCGGATATCTTATAAGTGAATTTCTATCTCCTTTAACTAACCATAGAATCGATGAATACGGCGGCAGTCTGGAAAATCGGATGAGATTCGGCCTTGAGGTTGTAGGGGCCGTACGAAATGCTGTGGGACTGGATTATCCTTTGATTGTTCGTATGAACGGCAATGATTTCATGGCCGGTGGTAATCCCCGGCAGGAACTCATTGCCTATGCCAGGGAACTGGCCGCAGGCCCTGTGGACGCCCTGTGTATAAATGTTGGCTGGCATGAGGCAAGGGTGCCTCAGATTGTGACCCAGGTTCCCCGGGGTGCTTTTGCCTATCTTGCGCGGGCCATAAAGGAGATAGTGGATGTTCCTGTTATTGCAAGCCATAGGATCAATGATCCTGATATGGCACGCCAGGTGATCAAACAGGGCTATTGCGACATGGTGGCCATGGGCCGAAGCCTCATAGCTGATCCAATGTTGCCGAAAAAGGCAAGCCAGGGCCGGGAAAAAGAGATCATGCATTGCATTGCCTGTGCCCAGGGCTGTTTTGATAATCTGTTCAAGCTCAAGCATGTGGAATGTCTGTGCAATCCCTTGGCCGGGTATGAACCGGATCAAGAAAAAGTATTCAATGCAGGTAAATCCAAGTCATCGGGTAAAAAAGTTCTTGTGGCCGGAGGAGGCCCTGCTGGTATGACCGCAGCCCTGACTGCCCATGGAAAAGGGCATCTGGTCACCCTTTTTGAAAGCACAGGAAGATTGGGAGGGCAGCTGCATCTGGCAGCTGCCCCACCTGGACGGCAGGAGTTTGCTCAACTTGCCAGGGATCTTGAAAATCAGATGAAAGCCCTTAAAATTCCCTTTGTCTTGAATCAGGCTGTTGACAAAGCCCTCATTGAAGCAGAATCACCAGATGTCGTCCTCATTGCCACCGGGGCCAGACCCCTTAATCCCCCCATTCCGGGCATGGACCTGCCACATGTGGAAGATGCATGGGATGTCTTGGAGGAAAAGGTCTCCACCGGTGCTAGAGTGGTCATCATAGGCGGCGGGGCCGTGGGAGTTGAAACTGCACTTTTTCTGGCAGAAAAAGGGACTTTGCCGGCAGAAACCCTTAAATTTCTTTTGGTGAACAAGGCGGAAGCCCTGGAAACCCTTTTTGATATGGCCACAAAGGGCAGCAAGGATATCTGCCTGGTTGAGATGATGGACAAGATTGGAAAGGATATCGGTAAATCCACTAAATGGGGAATGATGCAGGACCTTGGCAGGTTCGGGGTCAGTACCATAACATCTGGAACAGTGACAAAAATTACCCAGGCTGGAATTGAAATTGTTCAGGGAGAAACTTTCAGGGAAATTGCAGCAGATACCGTGGTGGTTGCCGCTGGATCTGGATCATATAATCCATTGGAAGGGATAGTAAAGGATATGGGACTGGCATACCAGGTTATTGGTGATGCAGGGCAGGTGGCAACAGCCTTTGAAGCGGTCCATGGAGGATATGAGGCTGCCAGGGATATTTAACTTTCCAGGTCGGGGTCCTGCCCGATTTTATCGCATTCCGGGTCCTTTTATGTCCCGTTGGGTGAGGGTTTAACTCCCGGGGAAAATTCAAAATTCTGATCAAAAAAGGAATTAACCTGCTTTTCATAACCCTGGATGGAGGTTGATTTTAAAATTTTTTTTAAATGCTTTTTGCTGCCCTTAAATGATGGGCCCAAAAAACTCCAGAAACCTTTCATTCGTCCTGTCAAATGCCCGGGGCCGGAAAATATTTTGTTGTATTCAAAATAAAGCTCATCATGGAAGGCTTTTAATCGGATAAGTCGATCCTGGGAATTTTTTTGGAACCCTTTTATATCTTGTTTAATGTCTTCGGCAAGAAATGGGTTGGCCAGAATTCCCCGGCCGATCATGAATCTTTTGACGTTTGGGAATTGGTTTTTGATAAATTCAAAGGAGGATTTATCAGTGATATCCCCGTTATAGGTAAAGGTATGCCGGCTTTTTTGAATGGCATTTCCAAAGGCATTGTGGTCTGCAGTGCCTGTGTACATCTGAGTCCCTGTCCTGGGGTGGAGGATTATTTCCTCCAAAGGGTGTCTGTCAAACATGGTAAGTAAATCAAAAATTTCATCCTTTGTCTTCCGTCCCAGGCGGATTTTAACAGAAAGGGAGGCTGATATATTGGGAATGATCTGGGTGAGCAGGTCATCAATCTTTTCAGGATAGAGCAAAAGTCCTGATCCCCGGCTCTTTTTTGCTATTTTGGAATGGGGGCACCCAAGGTTCCAATTTATCCTTTTGTGGCCCATTTTATATAAATGGTTGGCAAGGAAAATAAAATCCTTGGCCACATTGCCTAAGATCTGGGGGATCACAAAGAGGTTTTGATTTTTTTTTGGGTCCACATCCTTTATACGGGAAGGCTTCAGTCGCTGCTGGCCCATGGTTGAAATAAAGGGAGCTATTGCCTCATCAATGCCTGAAAAATGTCCGGCCCATACATTTCTATAGGTAACATCGGTAAACCCCTGGAGCGGAGCCAGTATTATTATATCTGAATTTTCCATTGAGGTTGTTTTATCTGCTCTGTTCTTTTGAATTAGCTATTGCAGGTCCTTTTTGCTATTGCGGATTCTTAAAAGTTTAAAAAGGCTTTGACAAATACAATTGGGATAAATTATAGAGTCAATATTTTTTGGTCCCAGCTATACAGAACATTAATACGGATTGCAAGGAGTGTTTGCAGGTATGCAAGAGCTTTACAAAGAAGTTATTGAGATTAACCTGATGCCGGACAATTTAGACAAGGATGGCAATTCAGCAAAGGAAGACAAGGCAGGGTTATTTTTTGAAAAATTGAATGTCATGGAACGTCCATCAAATTTTAATTGGGCCAAAGAAATTTTTGAGGATCTCCATGTAAAGAAAACACCGGAAAAAACAGCCCTGGTCTGGAATGATATTGACACCCAGGACCATAGATCCTATTCCTATCTTGAACTTCTTCAAAAAGCCAATCAATTGATTAATCTTTTGGAAAAAAAAGGGGCTGGCTCTAAAAATAATTTTTATATGATGAATCCGATTCTTCCGGAAACATGGTTTGCCAGTCTTGCCTGCATCAAGGCAGGCATTACTGCCGTGCCCACAGCAACAACCCTGACAAGCAGGGAGCTTGAATACCGGTTTGAAACATACCATCCAGATGTGGTTATGGCTGATGAAGATTCAGCCGATCTTGTGGACAGGGCTTCCCTGGAAACCGGTGTTTATCCCAGTGTTAAACTGGTATTGGGTAAAAAAGAGGGTTGGACTTCCTTTGAGAGAATTGAAGAGGAATCAATGGAGGCTGGGGCAGCAGATACTTTAGCCGATGAAATTCTTTTCTGCTTTTTTACGTCCGGCACCACGGGTCTCCCAAAAAGAGTGGGCCATACAGCTGTTTCCTATCCAATGGGCCATCTGTCCACCACTGTGATGATGGGGATCAGACCCGATGATATCCATAATAACCTGAGTGCGCCGGGATGGTCAAAATGGTCATGGTCCAGTTTTTTTGCACCTTTTAACGTGGGGGCCACGGTCACAGGGTTTCAGTTTTCAGAACTGGACGGTGAACAGTATCTGGATGCCCTTTCCAGGAACAGGGTTACCACATTTTGTGGTCCGCCTACTGCATGGCGTATGTTTGTGAACATGAATCTGGATTCCTTTGACCTGTCAAATTTACGAATATCCATAAGTGCGGGAGAACCTTTGAATCCTGAGGTTATTTCCCAATGGGAAAAATATACAGGTACGGAAATCCGGGATTTTTATGGCCAGACAGAATCCACGGCCATGATTGGAAATTCTCCCTGGATGACTGGTAAAATGCGGGCCGGATCATTTGGAATGCCATCCCCCATGTATGATGTTGCCCTGGCTGATAATGAAGGAAATGAGATTGCAGAACCGGATCAGGTGGGACATATAGTTGTGAAGCTGGATAATTGGCGTGGCCTGGGCCTGTTTTCCAAATATATAGGCAACCCGGA
>NBML01000093.1 GCA_002085465.1 Desulfobacteraceae bacterium 4572_89
GCGGACGGCAAAGGACAAAGGATCTTTGCCCTGACCCAGGCGTTTATCCAGGAGACGGATTGAGTTTGGGGGAAAATCAGGAAGCACGGTGAGGACGGCAAGGTCATCATTGACCCCTGCATCCACATGGCCTGCAATCAAAGCCTGGACAACCATTCTTCCGCCGCCTTTATAGGATTTAATCTTGGCATTGGACAGATATTTTTTAGCAATGGTTTCACCTGTGGATCCAAGAAGAACACCCACTGTAACTTCTGGTTTATTCACATCTGCAAGGGTTTTAAAGCTGGCCCCTGTCTTGGTAAAAATACAGGGCTGAACTTCAATCCAGGGATCGGCAAAGGTAATTTTCAAAGCCCGTTTCAGGGTAGGTGTCATGTCAGCAGCCAGAACATCGGCTTTGCCTGAAAGCAGTGCAGGAATCAGACCGTCCCAGTCAAAATCAAGGACTTTGAGCTTAACGCCCATGGCATCTGCCATTCCCTTGGTAAAATCTATCATGGAACCTGCATGTACACCATGTTTGTCAACAAAGGCATAGGGTGCAGCACCAGACTGGACCGCAACCCTGAGTTCACCTCTTTTGACAATCTCACTCAGGGTTCCTGCAAAGCAGATTCCAGTAAAAAATACCATCATGGCCAGGGCCAGAATAATTGAAACCAGTTTTTTCTGAATCATGTTCTTCTCCTTTTTTTGTCTGTTATAAAATAAACGGTTGATACCGCGACGTTCCTGCATCTTTGCTGTCTGCATTTTTATCTGTCTGTTAATTCTTCCATTGTCTCATTAATAATTATCCCTCTTTTTTTAAGGCGCTCCATAAAAAGAGCCGCAGGGATGTGGGTCATGGGAGACAAGACTCCTTTTTGGTTAATTTCGCCCCTTGCGATCATTTTTGCCACAATACAGGCTGTATATCCCACGCCCTTGCTCATGGCCATGATACCGGTATCAAGATCCCGTTCAATGAGCATGGAACTGGTAAACCTCATGGGTTTATTGTCTTTAATACCTTCAAAGATATTGATCATGGCAACCAAATCCTTTTCATCATCAAGATATTCCAGCCTTGATCCTAAAAATTTATCAAGAAAATCCATGGGAGAAACCTTGTCTCCTAGGCCTTTTACTGGTTCTTCACTTAAAAAACCCAATGCTTTCAAAGGCCGCCAGAAAGCACTCCACCCCGGCCAGCGAAGGGAATACCGGCCAGTATGAACAATATTATCTGTCACACCCATACGATCGGTAAAATAGACGGCATCCCCATTGGGAATGGCCTCCAATGTACCAAGCCCCGGGAACTCAACAGGATGCACGTAATCCTCATCATGCTGGTTTTCTCCTGGAATGGCAATAGTTTTTCCATCTCTGATAATACAGCCCTCACGCATGGTGGAACTCAAAACCCCTCGCCAGATCGGCTTCATTGACAAATGTTTTGAATTGCTTTGGCAAAAGGTCAATAACCACATCCACCTGTTTATACAATTTAAGCAGGTCTTCCTTATTTTCAGCATTAACCCTGGCCTGGGTAATCCTTTCCATGTCTGTGAAGTCTGCAATTTTTGACAATTGATCAAACTGGACATCTGCACAGATAATTTTTGTGATCTGGTCATCAGAAGCCAGGTCATGGAGTGCTGTTCTACCCTGGATACCGCAGCCCCCAAGAACTAGAACTTTCATGTTTACCTCATTTATCTTATAGGGTTATGCCTGCATTTTTGGCATTTCATGGATAAGTACAAAACATTATTTTTGCAGCAGCCACCAAAACACAAAGTCTGAAATTATCTTAGTGGCTTTTTTATATGAAATTGTAATTAATGTATAACTAAGTTGAAGGCCAACCCCCTGTCAAGTCTTTTTTGCATTGGCCTTTTCCCTTCAAGGGGTGATATAATGCCCGGGTATCCAATCCGCTTCCGCAAGAGGAACTGAAAAAGATATATAATTCACCCAGTGAAAAGGAAAAAAAATGAATGTCTGCCATGAAGGAAATGTTCTGGAAGAATTGCTCTGGCTTTTAAAGCTGGAAAAAATAGAAGAAAATATTTTCAGGGGACAGAGCCAGGATCTCGGATTTGGCAATGTCTTTGGAGGTCAGGTCCTGGGACAGGCCCTGTCTGCTGCTTCCCGTACCGTGTCCCCGGAGTTCCATGCCCACAGTCTCCATGGATATTTCATGCGGGCCGGGGATGCTGCAAAACCCATTGTTTATACTGTAGACTGCATTCGTGAAGGGCGAAGTTTTGATACCCGAAGGGTGGTGGCAGTTCAAAATGGCCAGGCCATTTTCTCCATGGCTGCCTCTTTTCACATTAAAGAACAGGGGTATGACCACCAGGATACCATGCCGGACATTAAAGGCCCGGAGGGCATAGAACCAGAGGTTGAGATGGCCAGACGACTCTCGGGCCAGATTAAGCCGGAAATTCTTGAAAAGCTCCTGTGTAAAAAACCCATTGAGATCCGGGTGGTGAATCCGGTCAACCCCTTTGAGCCCAAGGCCATGCCGCCGGAAAAATATGTCTGGTTCAAAGCCATTGAAAAAATTCCCAATGATGAGGCCACCCACCGGTATATGCTGGCCTATGCCTCGGATTTTCACCTGGTGGCCACCGCCCTTTATCCCCACGGCAAAACCTTCTGGTCCTCGGACATGCAGGTGGCAAGCCTGGATCATTCCATCTGGTTCCACAGGGAGTTTCGCATGGACGACTGGCTCCTCTATGTTATGAAAAGTCCAAGTGCCTGTAAAGGAAGGGGCCTGAACATTGGTTCCATCTATACCCGGGACGGTATCCTGGTTGCCAGTGTGGCCCAGGAAGGATTATTAAGGCGATTGAAATTTTAATTTTATCTGTTCCCGTATATAGTAAAAAATTACAGGATTGCCAAATTGTTTGTCGCATAACAAATCACTTCAGCGGATGGCGTGAGCGTCGGCAACGCTGCACGTCAAACTCAGGTGGCTCCACCGCTGAGTTCAAAATAGTAAAAAAGCGCTTGCCATAAAAGCAATTTCCGGAACGGGAGAGCTGGTATTGATTTTTTACCCGATTTTGTTCTGCACCTGCTTCAATTGGGCAAACAGCCTGTAACCCAGCATGGCAATGCATTCAGCATCCAGACAAATTTCCACATTCCTTTGAAAAAGGATGGAACATTTTACGGGAAAAGATTCATCCCTGTCATTAAAAAAACATTGTGCATTATTTTAAAATATAATATAGTTGCAATATTCCATACGCGTCAACTCTGTTCTGATATTAAAAAGATAGGTTACTATATACTTTGTAACACTCAGGTGTTTTAAATCCATAACTTTTTAAGGAGGAAAATCATGACTGACAGTACTTACAAAATTATCGACCTGGTTGGTTCAAGCGCTTTATCATGGGAAGATGCAGCCACAAATGCAATTGCAAGGGCATCTAAATCCTTACGGGATTTACGCATCGCCGAGGTAGTGAAGCTTGATATTAAGATTGAAGATGGCAAGCCAGCTCAATTCAGAACCAATCTTCGGGTATCATTTAAATATCAGGACTAAAAAAAATCACCAGGGCAGAATCTATTTTCTTAGATTCTGCCTTATTTTTAGTCTAATATTTAATTTTTTTTCTTAAACTCTTTAATTTTCCCTGCCTGGTCTTTGAATCCAGGCGTTTGTGCATGGATCCCCTGGTGGGACGGGTGGGCTTTCTTTTCCGGGTTTCCCTGACAGCCCCCTTTATCATCTCAACCAGCCGGTTCAGGGCATCTTCCTTGTTTTTTTCCTGGCTGCGAAAGGACTGGGCCTTGATCACCACCACCCCTTCTTTGGAAATTCGCCTGTCTTTTAGGGTCAGCAATTTTTCTTTATATTTTTCCGGCAAACCAGATGCCATGATATCAAACCTAAGATGCACAGCAGAAGAGACTTTATTGACGTTCTGCCCGCCAGGACCCTGTGCGCGGATGGCCTGGAATTCTATGTCTGCTTTTGGAATGCTGACAGTATTGGAAATTTTTATCATGACCCCTCCGATTTTGTTACACCCAAGTATACAGATTAAGGCTGATTCAGAATCATGTCAATGTGGGGGATATTGGGGTGTATGCTTCATATGGACCTTCCTTTTCTTAATTTTTCATGGCTATGTTTTCCTTAGTGTAAGGAAATTGTAAAAAAAATATCAATGATTATTTTTTCTAAAAAAAGGAAAATATAAAAAATTGAATGAAAATAAATCCTCATGCCTGGCTGGATAGAATCAAAACCAAACACTGAATTTTTAATATTAAAGTATTCATTATCCTAAATCTTGCATTGAAAATTCTATTTTTAAATCATATTTTATTACTATTTTTAGACCATTAGCCTTATTTATCGGCTTTCTATACAAATCTTAGAAGTTCACTATGAAGAACGAAGTTTCGATAAATAATATTCATTTACTGAATAATGCACACAAAATACTTTTAAGCCAGACATGAATTTTATTGACATTTCAACCTTCCAATGGTAGCTCAATCTATATTGATTTTTCCCTTTACATGCAAGGAGACAAATATGCTTTTACCCATGTTTGATTTTCACGAGCCCTTTTCCTTCAAGGCACTGAAAGCCGGGTGCGACAACCTGGGCAACCATTTGATCCGGAATCGGGCCACCATCGGCGGAAATGCCTGCAATGCCAGTCCTGCAGGCGAAACCCTGCCCGCCCTTCTGGTCTATGATGCTCTGGCGATTCTGGAAAATACAGAAGGAAAAAAAGAGATCCCCATCAAGGACTTTTTTACCGGGCCCGGCAAATCATGCATCCACACCGAGGAAATCCTGACTGGTTTCAGACTGCCAATACCGCCTGCAAACAGCGGTGCACACTATATCCAGCTGGGCAAAAGAAAATCATCTGAAATTAATGTGGTCAATGTTGCGGCTTTTCTGGAATATGATCCATCCACCCTTAAAATCACCAAAACCCGCATAGCACTTGGATCTGTAGCCCCCACTCCGGTCAGGGCTCCCAAAGCAGAAGCTTCCCTTCTGGGGCAGACCCCGGAAGAAGAAGCCTTCTTTGCTGCCGGTGAGATTGCCCGGAGGGATGATTGCCTTCCCATAGACGATTTCAGGGGAACTGCCGGATACAGACAGGCCATGGTCGGGGTTTTAACAAAACGCACCCTTGCAACTGCTTTTGAACAGGCCCAGGGACTTTTGTAAATAAGGCATTTCCCGGTAACCTTTTATAAAAAAGCTTTGCCAATAGAACAGGAGAAAGCAATGAAAAAAATAATCAACCTGACCATAAATGATCAATCCCATGAAATTGCGGTTGAACCCAATATCACACTTGCCGACCTTATCCGGTATCAATTAGGGCTGACCGGTACCAAAAAAGGATGTGACACCGGGGACTGCGGCGCCTGCACCGTGGTTCTTGACGGTGAAGTCGTCAATTCCTGCCTGGTCCTGGCAGTTCAGGCCAATGGTTCTGTGATTGAAACCATAGAAGGCCTGGCCACGGATGAGGGGCTCCACCCCCTGCAGGAAGCCTTTGTTGAAAAAGGGGCCATCCAATGTGGATTTTGTTCTCCAGGCGTTATCTTATCGGCCAAAAACCTGCTGGAGAAAAACCCGTCCCCTTCGGAACAGGAAATCAGGGAAGGTATTTCAGGAAATCTCTGCCGGTGCACGGGATATAAGAAAATTTTCGATGCCATTGAATCCCAGTCTTCATAAAACAGCCTAGCCAAGGAGGAATCCATGAAAGAATTCGATATAATCAGCAGTCGGGCCCATAGAGTCGACACCCCTGACAAAGCAACTGGACAGGCCGTGTACACAGACGACATTTCAAGACCGGGAATGTTGTACTTATCTCTGCTTCAAAGCCCCCACCCCCATGCAAAAATCATCTCCATTGATACTTCAGAAGCCAGAAAGCTTCCAGGAGTAAAGTCGGTCATCACCTCAAAGGAAGCAGGCACCATCAAATACGGTGTCAGTCCTGCCCGGTATGATGAAAACGTTTTTGCCGTTGACAAGGTTCGGTATATCGGGGACGAAATTGCCGCTGTGGCAGCAGTTTCCCTGGAAATTGCCCTGAAAGCCGTGGAACTGATACAGGTGGAATACGAACTTCTGCCGGCAGTATTCACAGTGGAAGACGCCATGAAAGAAGGAGCACCCCAGCTCCATAAAGATTTTTCAGGCAACTTATGTGCCGAGGTTCACCAGGAATTCGGGGATGTTGATGCCGCTTTAAAAGAAAGTGACATTATCAAGACCAGCACCATGAAAAGCAAACGCCAGGATGGAGCCTTCATTGAAATGCAGGTCTGCATTGCTGAATTTGATAACCGGGGTGTACTCACCCTGGTCACTTCCACCCAGGTTCCCCATTATGTACAGCGTACCGTTGCCATGGTCCTGGGAATGGATGTTGGCAAGGTCAGGGTAAAAAAACCCTATGTAGGAGCAGGATTCGGGATCAAGGCCGCTGCAAACCCCATGGAGCTTGCCTGCTGTATCCTGGCAAGGGAAACCAACAAACCTGTTAAAATGAATTTCACAAGGGAACAGGTCTTTATGTATGCCAGGGCCCGCCACCAGTTCAACCATACCATTACCACTGGTGCCAAAAAAGACGGAACTTTGATGGCCATCAAACATGAATGCGTTCTGGACGGCGGAGCCTATACCAGTTTTGGTATTGCCACGGTCTATTATACAGGCTCGCTTCTGGGGGGACCCTACAAAATAGCCAACATGAGCTATGACGGGTACAGGGTCTATAACAACAAACCTGCCTGCGGTGCCCAGCGGGGCCATGGGGCTGTTATTGCCCGGGCCCTGTTTGAACAGCAGGTGGATATGATTGCCGAGGAAATCGGCATGGACCCCATGGAGCTGAGAATTAAAAACATGATGGAAGCAGGTGACACCACCTGCAACGATCTGAACATGAGCTCCTTTGGTATGTCCGAATGTATTGAGGCGGTTCGTACCGGCTCTGACTGGGACCAAAAAAAGGGAAACATGGAACCTGGAAAAGGAATCGGCATGGCCTGCGGTTTCTTTGTTTCAGGTGCAGGATATCCCATTTACCGCTCTGACACCTATCACGGAACCGTCATTGTCAAGCTGACCGAAGACGGAGGAACTGCCCTTGTCTATACTGCATCGGCTGAAATCGGCCAGGGATCTGACACAGCCTTTGCCATGATTGCCGCAGAAGCCCTGGGAATTCCCCTGGAAAATATCCGCCTGGCTTCCGGTGATACAGACATGGGAGTGGATCTGGGTGCCTATTCCAGCCGCCAGACCCTTATGACCGGCCATGCCACCAAAGAAGCAGCCGACCATGCCAAAGCCCAGGTGCTGGAAGTTCTGGCAGACCAGCTGAATGTTCCTGTGGAAGAGATGGACATTAAAAAAGGTTTTATCGAATTTGCAGGGGATACCCCTGATTTCACAGCCCTTCGAACCCGGTATATCAAAGAGCACAGGGGCTGGACAGATAATCCCGACTCTGAAAAACTGACCTTTACAGAGGCTTCCAGAATTGCTTTCCTTGAAAAAGGCTCTATTGTTGGAACCGGTAAATACAAACCCCATGATCTGGGGGGTAAGTTCAAGGGCGCAGCAGTGGGAACATCTCCTGCCTATGGTTGTTCTGCCCAGGTGGCAGAAGTCACCGTTGACATGGAAACCGGACAGGTAACCATTGACAACATCACAGATGCCCATGACTGCGGCAAGGCCATCAACATGACCTCGGTGGAGGGTCAGATGGAAGGCTCTATTTCCATGGGAATCGGGGAAGCCATGCATGAAGAGGTGATCTTTAATGATAAGGGACAGGTTTTAAATAATGACCTGGCCGAATATAAAATTGTCACCTCAATGGACATGCCCCAGGTCAAAGCTGTGGTTGTGGAAAGCGACGAACCCAACGGGCCCTATGGTGCCAAAGAGGTGGGGGAAGGAGCTATCATGCCCACCATACCGGCCATCCTCAATGCGGTTTACAATGCCACTGGTGTAAGACTCAATGAACTACCTTTGACCCCGGAACGGGTGTACCATGCCATCCAGGATTATAAAAATCGGGTGAAAAAATAAAAGGCTGAAAATAAAAGGCTGAAAATAGAACCTGAAAATAAAACCTGAAAATAAGGAACTGAAAATAACCCAGAAAAAAAGCAGATAAGATATGCTCCTTGATGACAGCCAGAGATACAGCCGCCAGATTCAATTGCCGGCAATTAATGTACAGGGCCAGGAGAAACTTACCGGATCAACAATATTGATTGCCGGAGCCGGGGGACTGGGCTCCCTGACTGCTCTGTATCTTACAGCAGCAGGCGTGGGTCATGTGATCATTGTTGACCATGACCAGGTGGAACTCAGCAATTTGAACCGCCAGCTCCTTCATAGAGAATCTACCATTGGCCGGCCCAAGGCGCTCTCGGCAGCAGAAAGCCTGGGCCGGCTCAATTCATCCATAAAGATAACCCCGGTCCAGGCAAAACTTGACCAGGGCAACATTGATGACCTTTTAAAAGGGGTGGACCTGATAGTGGACGGATGCGACAACTTTCAGACCCGGCAGGTAATCAACCGGGCCTGTCTCAACCATGGCCTGCCCTGGATTTTTGGCGGGGTCAGGGGATTCAATGGAATAGCCACCAGCTTTGTACCTGGATCTCTCACCTGTTTTGAATGCATTATTTCCGATCCAGGACATTCATCAAGGCCCAGGCGATCAGAATCAGGCCAATCCGGATCAGGTCACTCAAACCCAGGCCAGGGCATCCTGGGCCCAACAGCTGGAATCATCGCATCCATCCAGGCCATGGAAGCTGTTAAACTGCTTGTGGATATGGGCACTTCCCTGGTAAACCGCCTGATACACGTTTCAGGGCTGGACATGCGGATCACCACATCTGCCCTGACCCCAAACCCGGACTGCATGGTCTGCAATCCTGTCAAGAAAAAAAGGACCCAGAATAAAAGGACCCAAAAAAATGATAATCCAGTTTAACGGCCTGGAGGAAACCATTCCCAGGGGACTTACCATCAGCCAGCTCATTGAATTTTTCAAGGAAGGTGATCCCCATGTTATTGTGGAACAAAACCACAGATATATTTATCCAAAAGATTATGATAAATGCATGGTAATGGAAAACGATAAGATTGAGTTTATCAACCCTGACCTTGGGGGATAAATTGAAGAACAGCAATGAATACTATGAAAAAGAAAAAATAAGATTTAGGATATAAGACCATGGAATCATTAACCCGTCAGGTAGTTGACTGTCTGAACCAGGGAAACCCCTTTGCCCTGGCCACCATCCTAACCCACAAGGGCTCCACCCCAAGAACCTCGGGCAGTAAAATGCTGGTCCTTGCCGACCGAAGCATCCACGGCACCATTGGCGGCGGTCTGGTGGAAGCCCGGGTCATTGATGCCTGTATTGACATGATGTCTGAATCCCAGTGCAGGATAGAGGAATTCACCCTGGACCAGGAACTAAAGGACGGGCTGGACATGGTTTGCGGCGGTAACCTCACCGTGTGGATGGAGACCTTTGTTCTACCCTCACCTGAATTGATCCAGGTATTTTCCGCCTTGGCAGCCCGGGAAAAAGCAGGGAAAAAAGCCGTATTAATTTCAAAAACAAAGGGATTTTCAGGGTCATTCTTTACCACTCAAAAATGCCTG
>NBML01000030.1 GCA_002085465.1 Desulfobacteraceae bacterium 4572_89
ATTCATGTTCTAGAATATATATGGATTATTGCTCATATAAAGCACAAAGAAGGAAGCGCTGAGATCAAAGAATATGTATATAAAAGCTTGTTGCTCATACTGCAAGGAAAGGTTGCTTCATATATTATGGAGTTGCAGAAAGAAATGTTGAACAAAAAATGGACAAAAAACAAAAGAGATAAATTTAAAAAAGTAATAACCTATTTGAAAAATCATAAAGAATATATGAAATATAATCAGTATTTATCCGAAGGTTATCCAATAGGGTCCGGTATTGTTGAATCTGCCTGTAGTCACGTAGTGAAGGATAGAATGGAAATATCAGGTGCCCGGTGGGGAATTAGCGGCTCAGATTCAATTTTGAAATTACGCTCGGTTTCAAAAAGTAAAGATTGGGATGAATATTGGGAATTTTTCACAGCACAAACCCAGAGTAATAATTTTTTTCCTGATAATTCTAACTTCATGAATATACAAGAAAAATTGATTGCTTAACTTTGGTTACACTCAAATCATTTGAACTGATTCGGGTGCCACAGATCACAACACCTAGAATTAGCGCATATATTGAAAGTCGAATCAATGATGGTGCAGCCAATGCCACGATAAATAGAGAACTGGCTGCCCTTAAGAGGATGCTTAATCTTGGGGCACAGCAGACTCCACCTATAGTGGATAGAGTTCCCCATATTCCAATGTTGCAAGAAAACAACATTAGAAAAGGTTTCTTTGAGCATGATGAGTTCCTGGCATTACCTGCGGAAGATACAAAAAAGAGATCAACATATTGTTCCGTATGTTTTCCCCAACCGTGATGGTGATGGCGGAATCAAAGATTTTCGTCGTGCCTGGAGTACAGCCTGCCATAAGGCCGGTTTAACCAAGCGCCTTTTTCATGACTTAAGAAGGACTGCTGTTCGAAATATGGTACGTTCAGGGATACCAGAGCAGGTGGCAATGATGATTTCAGGGCATAAAACAAGGTCTGTTTTTGAAAGATATAATATTGTCAGTGATACCGATTTGATTATTGCGGCCCAAAAGCAAGAGGCTTACCTAAAAACTCAGGTGGGCACAAATCCAGGCACAATGGTTAATATCAAAAACAAAAAGGGTTTAACCGAAAACGGCTAAACCCTTTTATAAAGCTGGTACCGGAGGCGAGACTTGAACTCGCAAGGGCTTGCGCCCGGAGGATTTTGAGTCCTCTGCGTCTACCAATTCCACCACTCCGGCGTGACTGTCTTTGTAAAGGAAAATCATGGTCTTGTCAATGAAATTATGATGGCCTAATTGGGTTTATCGGCAGAAGATTCTTGAAAGACTTATATTGGCATGGTGTGCTTCCGCATGGGGAAAGGGCTGATCCGCATATTGGCTTATTGCACCGTGCCACTGAAAAGCTCGCTGAAAATAAGCCATTTAATCAATGTGTTCCTTATATGGATAGACTGGATTATTTGAACCAGAGCCCTGGGAAGCGTGCTTACAAGGCAGCAGCCGGGCTGGCCGGAAATATTGGCGCTGGTCCCTGTGACAGGACCCTGTACCTGTTGGACCAGGGCTCTGGCTATGGGGTGCCCCGGGACCCGGATACCAATTTTTCCGGTGTTGGCCGTAAGAAGGGGGGATACATGGTCGGCTGCCTTAAATACCAGGGTCAGGCTGCCGGGCCAGAATCTGTCCATGAGGATTTCGGCCTGGGCAGGGATTGTTTTGACAAGGGTTTTCAGGTCTTTTTTGTTTTGTATCAGAACAAGAATAGGGTTGTTTTTTGGCCGCTGTTTAATATTAAAAATTTTCTGGACAGCTTTGGGGTCCAGGGCATTGGCTGCAACCCCATAAAGACATTGGGCAGGAAAGATCACTATCCCCTGGTTGAGGATGATCTTTCCGGCTTCAATGATATGTTCATGCATGGGGTGATCCAGATCAAGGTTTTTTTTTGTGTCCATCTGGATCAGTCTTTTCTTTTCAGGCAAAAGCTCTGGCCTTTTTATTAACCTTGTCAGCCATGTCCTGTTTAAAGGCAGACAGCTTTTCAGCAATCACTGGATCTGAGGTTCCGAGAATCTGGGCTGCAAATATACCTGCATTATGGGCTCCTGATTTTCCAATGGCCATGGTGGAAACAGGGATGCCCGGAGGCATCTGGACGGTTGCCAAAAGTGCATCCATGCCCTGGAGGGCTGAGGAATCAATGGGCACCCCCAGGACCGGCAGGGTGGTGTGGGCAGCAATGACACCGGCAAGGTGGGCTGCATGGCCTGCACCGCAGATCAATACCTTTATACCTTTTTCCCTGGCTTCCTTTGCAAGTTGAGCAGCCCGTTCAGGGGTTCTGTGGGCTGATGAAACAGTTACATAATAGGGGATGTCAAATTTTTTCAGTATAGACAGGGCTTTTTCCATGACTGGAAAATCTGAATCACTTCCCATGATAACTCCGACCTTGGGAGGTATGGACAGGCGTTTCAGGGCTTTGGCGCCTATGTCTTTTCTCAGGAAATGATCTTTGAATGAAATTTTATCACAGGCTTCATAGGCTGTGTTAATGGCCTGTTCCACGGTATCTCCCAGGGCAGTGACTCCCAGGACCCGGCCGCCTGCGCTCACGACTTTATTGTCTTTCAGGGCTGTTCCCGCATGGAAGACCATTGTGTTTTTCACTTCACTGGCTTGTTTAAGGCCCAGGATTTCATTGCCTTTACTATATGAACCAGGATATCCTCCTGAAGCTAGGACCACGCACATGGCAGCCCTGGGGTCAATCTGAATGCTATGATTGTGCAGGGTGCCGTCACAGCAGGCTTCCATCAGGGGAACCAGATCATTTTTAAGGCGCATTAAAATGGGCTGGGTCTCGGGATCTCCCAGACGGGTATTAAACTCCAGCACCTTGATCTGATCCTTGTCCACCATGAGACCTGCATAGAGAATCCCTTTAAAGGGTGTGCCTTCTTTGACCATTCCCTGGATTGTAGGGATCATCACTTCGTTCATGGCTTTTTGCCTTAGCATGTGATCCAGAACAGGGGCAGGGGAATAGGCTCCCATACCGCCTGTGTTGGGGCCTTCATCATTATCAAACACCCGTTTGTGATCCTGGGATTCGGGCAGGGGAAGCACGGTTTTGCCGTCGGTGAGCACAATAAAGGAGGCTTCTTCACCTGCAAGGCATTCCTCCACAACTACAATGGCCCCTGCATTGCCAAACCGGTTTTCCTTGAGCATGGAGTCAATTGCTTCTTCTGCTTCCCCAACGGTGGCACAGATGATCACGCCTTTGCCAGCTGCAAGTCCGTCGGCCTTGACCACACAGGGAGCGCCAAGGGCCCTGGCATAGGCCTTGGCTTTGCCGGCATGGGTAAAGGATTTGCCTATGGCACAGGGAATTTTATATTTGAGCATATGCTGTTTTGAAAAAAACTTTGACCCTTCCAGACGGGCAGCCGCCTTATTGGGGCCGAACACTGAAAGGCCCTCTTTTTCAAATACATCAACAATTCCCTTTACCAGGGGGCCTTCAGGGCCGACAACCGTGAGGTCAATTTGATTTTCCCTGGCAAAGGCAGCCAATGCATCTATATCTTCGGCATCTATGGAAATATTTTCAGCCAGATCCTGGGTGCCGGCATTGCCTGGAGCGCAATAGATTTTTTCAACCATGGGGCTCTGGGAGATTTTCCATACCAATGTGTGTTCCCTTCCGCCGCTGCCTATTACGAGGATTTTCATTTTGCTCTCCTTAAATTTAATTTTTTATTTTCTTCAATGGCCAATTGGATTAGTTTGTCCAGCAATGCTGAAAACGAGTATCCCCCTACCTGGGCAGACTGGGGAAAGAGGCTGGTTGCTGTCATGCCCGGGATGGTATTGGTTTCAAGGACAGACAGCTCTCCTTCAGTCCCTTTAATATATTTTTCAATGACCAGGGTGTCATCATGTTCAAACCCCAAGGCAATTGCAGCTTCAAGATCATGCTGGGCCTTAACAATGGTCATGCCCACGCTGGACCCTGCGCAGGCAGGTTTGACAACCAGAGGAAGGTCAAGGGTATTTATAACTTCCTGAATTTTGATCTCATGGTTTATGGAAAAGGAAAGATAGGCAGGGGTGGGGACCCCTGCCCCGTCATAGAGGCGTTTGGCAATGAGTTTGTTCATGGCAACGGCTGAGCCAAGGATACCGGCACCCTGGTAGGGGATATCCAAAAGGTCTAAAAGTCCCTGGACAGTACCATCCTCTCCAAAGGGGCCGTGGAGGATGATCAGGGCCGCATCAATATGGGCAGCATCCAGAACCAGTTGGGGCAGGTCGGTTTTCGGGTCATATCGGGTGATTTGATACCTGTCCTTGTCAAGGGCATCAAACACCTGGTCCCCGCTGTTCAGAGACACCTCTCTTTCCGATGATATCCCGCCTGATAAAAGGGCCAGTTTGATTTTTTTCATCTCCTACTCCTTACTCCCTGGATAATATTTTGCCTTGCTGTATCAAATTCATTTCTGGTAATAAGATCTTTTTCATAGAGGGTGTCCAGCTCGATCATCTTGCGTTTTGTTTTGTCCAGGGAGCTTTCAATAAAATGGGTTTTCCCATGGGAAAGGCCAGTTGTGTGATCGGTATTGTGGTCAATAAGCAGGTTATTATTTTCCTTTGCCTTTATTTTGAAAGAGGCCAGGCCGCCCATCAGTTTGACTTCAACAGTCCTGTCCTGGAATTGCGGCGTGGAAAGCATTTCACTGAGGCTGGAGGTATTTTTCCGCATTTTGCGATAAAAAATCCAGGCAATCCCCAGAACCAGGATTCCAATCAAGGCCATGATATAGGGTAGATAATGGTATACACCCTTGAAGAGAACAACTGTCAGGCCGACACCAGCCAGAAGAAATACGTGTAAGAGTAAAATAAAATAGGCTGTAAAAATACTTTTTAAAAGTCCGTCTTTGTCTTTATTTATATTGAGGATATTCATGATAATTTTTTTATAATATTTTCTTTGTATGGATTTATAAATTTGGAGGAAGTCTCTCCCCGCATGGTGGCAAGTTTTGTTAAAAGATAGTTGAGCTTTTTTTTGATTTTTTCTCTTTCGGGAGCACCATTCCCAGTGCCCTCCAGCAATTGTTCTGTCTGGGTGATTTTCTTTTTCAGTTCAACTTCAGGAGGTAGAAAACCGGAATTTTTAAGTATTTTATGGGCAAGCCGCAGCTCTTCCGGCACATTAGCATCTTCAAAGTTGAGGGGTTTTCCAGTACCGTCCAGATTATCAAAGGTCCCGTCTTTCTGTGCTTTTTTTATCATTTCCTCAACAATTGTTTCAAACCCGGGGATCATTGTCTTTATTGTTGCTCCTGATGAAAAATGGTTTATGGGAAAAGGCTGCATTTACATGGTAAGCATTCCTGGTTCAGGTTCAGGATTCTATTAAATCTGTACTTGTTTTGCAAGCTATTTTCTTGACACACCCTGGTCAATACTGTATCAAATATCATTTTAAATTAAAGGATTTATAGACATTGTTCCAATGAAATAAAAATGAAATCAAAATATATATATATAATTTTTTTTATTCCGGTGATATGTTTATTATTTTGTGGGTCCGTAATCGGGGCAAATCAGGGTAATATCCACCAGGGCAGCAATAACCAGGGCAGTTCTGGTCATAGCAGTTCCCATGAGGTCAGCCCGGATAAGGCCATTGAAAAACCCATACTTTTTGATGGGTTTTTATATTTTGCTGCTGCAGAGGGTGGGTATTTGAAAGCCCTGGCCAAACAATTTCCCTCAACATTGGATTCCCATGGACTTGGCAATGCCATCCTTTGGGCGTTGATGGCAGGACCGCCCACATCTGCCCTGGCACCTACTTTTCCGGCAGACACAAAGATAAATGCCCTGTTTATCTCTGAAAATGGCAATACCTGGGTGGATCTCGGCATAAGGGATGGCCGTTTAAAAGAAATGGACACAATATCAGAGCTGCTGGCGGTTTATTCCCTTGTTAACTCTCTGGCATTGAACATTCCTGAAGTGAAACAGGTAAAAATACTTGTTAATGGATCTGATGTGCCCAGCCTTGGCGGGCATGTAAGCCTTGAATACTTTTATAAAACAAATATGTTGATTGTGAAATGAGCAAACAAAAAAATATCTCAAAGATCAGAAATATTGGAATCATGGCCCATATTGATGCGGGCAAAACCACAGTAACGGAAAGAATCCTCTACTATACGGGCAAATCCTATAAAATTGGTGAGGTCCACAATGGTGAAGCTGTCATGGACTGGATGCAGGATGAACAGGATCGGGGCATTACCATTACCTCTGCTGTCACTACCTGTGAATGGAATCAGTCCCTGATTCAGATCATCGATACCCCGGGCCATGTTGATTTTACAGTTGAAGTGGAACGGGCTCTTCGGGTTCTTGATGGAGCCATCGGTGTCTTTTGCGCTGTGGGTGGGGTGGAACCACAGTCTGAAACCGTATGGCGCCAGGCAGACAGATACTCTGTGCCCAGAATGGCCTTTATCAATAAGATGGATCGTACTGGAGCTGATTTTTTCTGGGCAGTTGATTCAATGATTGAGAAACTGGGCGCCAATCCTGTTATGATCCAGGTGCCCATGGGGGCTGAGGATAATTTTACCGGTGTGATTGATCTCATTGATATGCAGCAGATCTGCTGGGATGATGAAAGCCTTGGGGCCGAATATACAACCAGAGATATTGATCCTGAATTTGAGGACCTGGCATTGGAATATCGGGAAAAACTGCTGGAAGATATATCTGAGCAGGATGATGGAATCATGGAAAAGTATATTTCCGAGGAAGAAATAACCCGCCAGGATTTACTAAAAGCCATCCGTGAAGCCACAATCGCCCGGAAGATCGTGCCTGTGCTCTGTGGCAGTGCTTTGAAGAATAAAGGGGTACAGCCCCTGCTGAATGCCATTGAATTATTTCTGCCAAGCCCCAAGGATGTTCCGCCTGTAAGGGGAGTTCATCCTGATACTGAAGAGGAACTGGAACTTTTACCGGAAAAGAACGGACCCCTGGCAGCCCTGATTTTCAAGGTTTCCATGATTGAGGGCAGGAAACTCTCCTTTGCCAGGATATATTCCGGAAAAATTGAAGCCGGGTCTGAGGTGTTTAATCCGATTTTAAACAAAAAAGAAAAACTGTCCAGAATTCTCAAGATGCATGCCAATAAGCGGGAACGGCTTAATGAAGCGTCTGCCGGGGATATCGTAGGTATTGTCGGGCTCAAGGATTCCGGCACAGGTGAAACCCTTTGTTCCCAGGATTATCCAATATTACTTGAGAAAATGGAATATGAGGATCCTGTTATTTCCATCGCCATTGAACCCAAGACCCATGCTGACCAGGAAAAACTGGACAATGTACTGGAAAAATTTACCATTGAAGATCCCACCCTCAAGGTGAGCAAGGATGATGAAACAGGGCAGACCATCCTCTCAGGAATGGGAGAACTCCATCTTGAAATCATTATATCCCGGATGCTCAAAGAGTTTAAAACCAATGTCAATGTTGGAAACCCCCAGGTTGTTTACCGGGAAGTGGTCATATCCCCTGCAAGGGGTGAGGCTGTTTTTGAAAAAGAAATCATGGGGAAAGAGCATTATGCCAATGTGGTCATCAGTCTTCTGCCCCTGGAAAGAGGAGAGGGTGTAACTTTTATATCCAGAGCCACGGACGATCAGATACAGGATCAATATGTTGATGCCATTGAAAAGGGCATCAGGGAGAGCCTGGAAGGCGGATTTTTAAAAGGGTATCCCCTGGTGGACGTGGGGATTGTTCTTGAAGGCGGAGGTCATGAAGAGGGAAAAAGTTCCGAGCTTGCTTTTTCAGTATGCGCTTCCATGGCCTGTAAAAATGCTTTGAAAGATGCAAAACTTGCCCTTCTTGAACCGATTATGGATGTGGAAGTTTTTGTTCCGGATACCTATATGGGAGATGCCATATCCGATTTAAACTCCCGGGGCGGCAAAGTGGAATCCATCAATCCCAAGGCCAACATCCAGGTAATACATGCTGTGGTTCCATTGGCAAAAATGTTTGGATATTCCACGGCCCTGCGGTCCGCTACCCAGGGCAGGGGTACATTTACCATGCAGTTTTCAAGCTTTGATAAGGTCTGATATCTGAATCTGATACCCTGGGAATGTCTGGAGTTACCTGGGCGATTCAAAGGGTGTCAGGAATAGAAGAATTTCAGGAATATTTTTTTTTCTTGATGGATTTTAAAATATCTGTAAGGCGTTTCTCAGCATCCTTTTTTATTTCAGGATTATTCAGGGTTTCAACAGCCTTTTTCAGGTGATGGGAGGCATTTTTAAGCTTCCTGGTTTCATCATAGTAGATCCCCAGGTAATAATGGGACATGGCCTGATTTTTTTCCTGGGACATTATATTGGCTAGATGATAATAGGCCCTGGGGTATGCTTCTTCTTCCAGAGCAAGCACCTGCTTTAAATTTTTTTCTGCGGAAATAAGATTGCCGGATTCGATCTGGGCAATGGCCATATAATATTTGGCCAGAATCTCCAGTACCGGGTCTTCTGTGATTCCCTGGAGCAGGTCCAGGGCTTTTTCATATCTGCCCTGGTGGATGTAGATCCGTCCCAGTTCAACCAGGATCATGGGATCAAATATTTTAATGGATAAAGCTTTTTGTAAATGGAATATGGCCAGATCCCGTTGGTTTTTTCTGGCATACAGCAATCCAATGCCATAGTGCAGGGCTGGATTTTCAGGTTCTTTTTCTAATTTGTTTTCTACATTGTTAAAACTTTTGGTAAGGTCTCCATAAAGTCCCATTAAACGGTATTTTACCATTTCAAAATCAAAGGTATCTGGAGTTGGTTTTTTGTCCTTGTCAGGTGTATAATCTGTCAGGATTCCAGCAATATGGATTATCCTTTTCCCGGTTCCTGGATGGGTTTTAAAATAGTCGGGGATACCTTCCACTCCTCGATAGTCCGACTCCCTCAGCTTGGTAAGACCTGACAAAAGGCCTTTGGGATTATATCCCACCTGTTTTAGAAAAAGGATGGCCTTTTCATCTGCTTCTGTTTCATTTTCCCGGGTATAGGCAAGCATGCTGGATTGACCTGCGGCCATGGAACCCATGGTAAGTGCCTTGGCAGCATCACCACCTCCGGAATTTCCAATGAGTATGCCTGCCAGCATTCCTGCAATGGTGCCAAAGCTGACTAGTTTGGCCCGGTCAATGGACTCGGATACATGGCGGCTTGCGGCATGGGCTATTTCATGGGCCATGATCCCGGCAAATTCATCAATGTTATCCAGGGCATCAATCAAACCCCTGTGGATAAAAATATTGGCTGCCGGGGTGGCAAAGGCATTAAAATTATCGTCATTGATCAGAAAGAATGAATAATCAAAGGGCTGGGTGGGCAGTACAGACTGGATATTCCTGCCAACTGTATTGATCATTTGTCTTGCAATGGGATCATGGAGAATGACCCGCTGTTCCCTGATCATTTCCATGAACTGCTTTCCAAGTTTTTTCTCATCTGGAATGGAAATAGCAAGGGCATTCACTGAAAAAGAACTCCACCCCAGGAAAATAAAAATCAAACATCCAATAAAAAAATGTCTGGGGATTTTCATAGGAAATATCTGCTTTTTTTGTTACATGGAATTAATTCGATATAAATTCTGTATGCTCCATGGCAATTTCAATGCGGAAATTATAATTGCCTATTTTAAAGGAAAGCCGTCTGTTTTCAGCATAATCGGCATCAATGACCAGGGTGATGGCAGAATTAAGTGTCAAGGCCTTGGGCTGGCCAAATACAGCATTTAGTTCAAAATGGTCATCCACATCCTTGATCAGCTGGCCCATGAGCTGATTGGTTATTTCTCCTATGCTGTCGGCAACTTCCGGTGATGTGATACTGGTTGCCAGCTCTTCTTTGGGCATTCCCATGGCAATCATATATTTTTTATAGATTTCAAAGGCTGCATCGGCTGTGAAATTTAAAATGACAAGGCCAATATAATCTCCGTCAAACTGGACAAAACAGGTCAGGTCCGGCTTCATAGAAACCCTGGGTATCTTCTGGATTGTAGAAGAATAGCTTACTTCCTGATTGGTGGCAGTGCCAAGCATATTCTGGGTGGTTTTAAGGAAGAGTCTGGAAATTTCATCAATGGATATTGTGGGTAAAGACATGCAGCCTCCTTGTTTTTTTTAACTGGTACTTTTTTTTTATATATCAATAAAATTAAGACAAAAGTCAAAGGGTTTATCTTTCTCCGCGCTTATAGGGTTCTGCCAGCATGGCAGGAGCATTGAGCTTTTTCGGATCTTTCAGGCTGATCAGCAGCAGGATCAGCAGGGTGGCAATATATGGCAGCATGGACAGAAAGTTGGGAGAGATACCCAGGGGCTGCAGTAAATACTGGGCTACAAAAATGCCTCCAAAGAGAAAGGCAGCCCATATGGCCCGGCCGGGATTCCAAAGGGCAAAAATGGTCAGGGCAATGGCAATCCATCCCCTGCCTGCAGTCATGCCTTCAATCCATGATTTTGAATAGGAGATGGACAAATGGGCACCGGCCAGGGCTGAAAATCCTCCGCCAATGAGTACGGACAAATACCGGATTAAAAACACATTAACCCCCTGGGTTTCAGTTGCCCTGGGGTTTTCCCCTGTGGACCGGATCTGGATACCAAGCCTTGTTCGTTCAAGTAAAAACCAGGATGCCAAGGCAAGTATTATGGCCAGATAGAAAAACGGGCCTCCAGTGAATAAGACTTTGCCGATATAGGGGATGTCCGATAGATAGGGAATAACAATGTCATCCATTTTTATACTCAAAGGTTTTCCTACATAGGGTTTGCCCAGCATGCCTGAAAGCCCCAGGCCCAGCATGGTTAGTGCCAGGCCGGATACCACCTGGTTGGCCTGGAGGGTGATGGAAGCAAAGGCATGGATAACGGATATGGCCATGCCCGCCCCAATGGCAGCCAGAACTCCAAGCCAGGGCTGGCCTGTGGTCATGGTGACAATAAATGCAACCACAGCCCCCAAAGCCATTACCCCCTCTATTCCAAGGTTCAGGATTCCGGATCTTTCGGTAATGATTTCCCCGGTGGTGGCAAGGAGCAGAGGCGTTGCAGCCACCAAAGTTCTTTGGAGTGTTGAAATGATTATTTCTTCCATAAATTAATTGGATTCCTGTCAGTTTGAAAACCGGATGCTTATTTTGTTGTTTAAAAAATAATCACCCATGATTAAAAAAAACAATAATATACCGTTGACAATCTCCACTGTGGCCGCAGGCAGGCCCAGGGAAATCTGGATGGCATCACCTCCCACCAGAATGCCGGCAAAAAATATACCCGAGATAATTGCATACAAAGGATTGAGTTTGGCAAGCCAGGCCACAATGATGGCGGTAAATCCGTATCCCGAGGAGACCGATGCCGGGTATCCCAGATAATGATGGATTCCGGCGATCTCTCCAACCCCTGCAAAGCCTGCAAGTCCTCCGCTGATTGCCATGAGAATCAGGCTGGTCTTTAGAAAATCAATGCCTGCATATTTGCCTGCATCCGGGTTTTCTCCCACCACCCGGGTCTCGTATCCAAACCGGGTCTTGTAGATGACCACACAAAGAACAACTGCACAGATAATGGCCAGAATCAGGGTGGCATAGTGGATTCGTGATCCTGGGATAACACCCAGGATGGCAGATTCCGGCAGGTTGTCAGTACCTGGAAATCCAAATCTGGCTTTTCCTTTCCAGGGGCCCACAATGAGCATGGTTAAAAATTCAGCACAGATATAATTGAGCATCAAAGTTGAAATTACTTCATTGATGGAATATTTAATTTTAAGTATGGCTGGAATGATTCCCCACAAGGCTCCGCCAATGAAACCGGCCATAAAAATCATGGGAACAATGAGATAGGAGGGCAGGGCATCACCAAAAGTCAGACCGGTCCAGGTTGAGAAAATCGCACCCATGAGAAGCTGTCCCTCAGCCCCTATGTTCCAGAACTTGGCCCTAAAGGCCAGGGTAAGGCCGGCACCTATGAGAATAAGAGGAATAGCCTTGGTCAGGGTTTCCTTAAATCCATAGGCAGAACCAAAAGAACCGGAAAATATTTCTGAAATGGCAAATAAGGGATTAACTCCTGCTATAAGAAAAATAATACTGATGACAAAAAGTCCTGCAGCCAGGGAAAAAACATTGGTCATCAAAGACCTGAATGGTGTGATATTGTATCGGTCGGTGGTGGTGATTTTTATCATTGGCCTATTCTTTATAAAATCTCTTTATTTCCATGAAATCTGTGTGTATGAATTTTATTTTTCTAAAATCTTTCATCTTCACTTCTTTTTAGTCGAACGTCTAACCGCTAACCGCTAACCGCTAACTTCACTGGTCGATTTTTTTTGATCCGGCCATCATCAAGCCTATGTCACAGAGACGTTCATCATCTGACTCCAATATCCCCATGAACTGGCCATCAAAAATAACAGCCACCCGGTCGCAAAGTTCGAAGATCTCTTCAAGGTCTTCTGAAAACAACAATATTGCACTTCCCTGCTTGCGAAGTTCCAGAAGGTGCTGCCTTAAAAATTCCGTGGCCCCCACGTCCAGTCCGTAGGTGGGATGGGATGCCACCAGAAGCTGCGGTTTTTCAGAGATTTCCCTTCCCAGGATCAGTTTTTGTATATTTCCTCCGGACAGGTTTCTGGTCGGGTTGTCAATGGAGTGGGTTGCGACCTTAAAATCATTGATAATGGATTTGGTATGTTTTTTTACTTGGTTATACTTGATGAAATATTTTTTGGAAAATTTTTCCAGATGATGCTGTTTTAAAATTGCATTGTCATAGATAAAAAGTCCCGGGGCAATACCGAAACGTATCCTTTCTTCAGGTACATGGGAGACACCGTAGTCATATATCTGGCGAGGGGATTTGTTGGTGATATCCTTTCCATTTGTCCGGATTGATCCTGAATTGATCTTCCTGATGCCGGTGATGGCTTCGGCCAGTTCCCTCTGGCCATTACCTGAAACCCCTGCAATACCGAAAATTTCGTTTTCAAACAATTCAAAGGAGACTCCTTTTACCGCAGGCATTCCCTTGTCTCCTGTGATATGGATATCCTTAACAGACAGAATTTTTTTTCCTTTTTTAAGTTTTTCTTTGTCAATATTAAAGACAATATCCCGTCCAACCATCATCCGGGCCAGGGATTTTTTATCTGTTTCAGCAGTAGCGGCATGCCCTACAATTTGACCCTTTTGCAGCACTGTTACCCTGTCGCAGATATCCATGATTTCATTCAGTTTGTGGGAAATAAAGATGATCATATGTCCCTGGGCCTTCATCAATCTCAGGATGGAAATTAATTCCTGGATTTCTAGGGGGGTCAAAACTGAAGTGGGTTCATCAAGGATGAGCAGATCTGCTCCATTTAACAGAGCTTTAATTATTTCAATCCGCTGCTGCTCTCCGGCGGACAATTGCCATATTTTCTGGTCCAGATCAATTTTGAAATTAAATTGTTTGGAAAATTCTTCCACTCTTTTCCTTAATTGTGTTTTCGGGAAAAAAAAGGGAGTGTCTTTATATCCCAGAGCAATGTTTTCAATTACAGAATGGTTTTTGATCAGCATGAAATGCTGGTGGACCATGCCAATTCCATGGGTGATGGATTCGATGGGATTCTTAATGCTGATGGGGTGGTTGTTGATTTTGATTTGCCCTGAGTCCGGCTGGTATAGACCGTAGAGGATGTTCATCAGGGTTGTTTTACCGGCACCGTTTTCCCCTAGAAGGCCTAAAATCTCACCAGATTTGACAACAAGGTTAATATCTTTATTGGCATGGATTCCTTGAAATGATTTGCTTATATCTTTCATTTCAAGGCGTTGGATTTTTTTCATATCAATCTTTGGGCTATGGCTTTGGGCTATGGCTTTGGGCTTTGGGTTTTAAAAAAAGGCCGGGATGTTCCCGGCCTTTTCACGGGAGGTGTTAGATTATTGAGGGATGCTGCCTTCAACATTGCCCACATAATACATGATGCTTAAAAGATCCTCTTTGGATGCTTTTTCACCTGCTTTTATTTTAAGATTTCCCTTGTTGTCTTTGATGGGTCCGGTAAAGGGTTCAAAAACATCCACACCCTGTTTCATTTGCTCATAGCGTTTGACAACCAGGTCATAGGCTGAAATTTTTCCGAAATCCCTGGTGTCTATCATGGCCTTTTTTAATTCAGGAACAAACTTGGGGTTGAACATGTCAGTTCCGTTCCCGCTGAGAATAGCAGCCTTTTCCTTGGCAAGCCACCATATATCTTCATTGGTCCATTTGTCATTGTAAATATCTTCCAGGATTTTGGCATACATGCCTCCCCAGTCCATGAACTGGCCTGAAACAACAGAGTCTTTTCCATAGGGCTGCATGGCTGAGTAATGACTGTAGGTATAGATCTGTTTGCCTTTTTCTGTCTGATCCTGGCCAACTTCAATTACAGCAGGGGTATCTTCGGTAAAGGCCAGGTTGTCACACCCTTCCGCAATAAGGGACATGGCTGCCTCTTTGGCTTTGTCCGGTCCATACCAGGCATATATCCATCTGACATTGAGTTTTGCTTCTGGGTTGGCAGCTTTTATGCCCAGGGCATAGGCATTAATATGGCGAACCAGCTCCGGGATGGGGAAGGCTGCCACATAACCGATTTTATTGGTTTTGGTCAAAGCCCCTGCCATGATACCGTTGAGATAATACATCTGGTAAAGGTCACCAAAATAGGTTCCCACGTTGGCTGACCGTTTAAATCCTGAACAATGCATGAATAATTTGTCAGGATATCTGGCGCCGGCCTGCAGTGTCGCATCCATATAGCCAAAACTGGTGGTAAAGACCACATCGCATTTTTGCTGCTGGACCAGGCGGTCTATTATCCTTGCGCTGTCTGCTTCTGACACAGACTCCACAATAACCGTTTCAAGCCAGGGGAATTTTTTTTCAGCAAATTTTCGACCAAGGTCATGGGCATGGGACCAGCCGTAATCCCCTACCGGGCCTACATAAACAAAACCGGCTTTAAGTTTTTTAACGTCTTTGCCAAAGGCTGTGGTTGAAAATCCTAAAAAAAAGATACAACAAATTAGTAATAGTAAGGTCCACTTTTTCATCCCTCACAACTCCTTTAAAATAATTAGGTTAAAATAGGAAAAAATGATACGATATTTTCGCCTTTCCAGTCAACCATTATGATGGAGGTACCCATAAAATTTTGAGGTATAAAATAGCCTTTTAATGCCTGCAATACTGGTTTAAAGTCTTGGGTCGGTTTTTTTTATCGACAAAAACAATAAAATATGCTTGAATAATTATTTTAGTTGAACTCTTAAAAACACCATCTAATTGAGGATATTATGGGCAGTCTTTCAGATGTGTTCAAAGAATCAATGGTTTTCAATTCCCTTGAAGAGGTTGATTTGAAAAAGATCATGCCTTTGTTTGAAAAATGGGAACTGAATACCGGGGATGTTATCACCACGGCAGGAGATATTGCTCAGTATTTTTTCCTGTTGGAAAGCGGAACCCTGCTTCTGTCAATGGAAGAGGGTAAATCTGTGATATTGGAAACCCCCGGGGATTTCATGGCCATGGAGCTTTTAAGTAAAAAGGGCGTTTATACAACCACCACTACAGCCCTTGAAAATGGGAATGTTTTTGCCGTATCCAGGGAAGCCTTTTTATCCCTGATCCAGGAGGATACACCTGGGGCTGAAACTATTATGCAGGCCTGGCAGGAGTTTTGCAGTAAAACAGCGGCATTTGCAGAAAATATAGTGGACATAAATGTTCCTGGGCTTTATTAGGGAGGTATTGGTTTGTACGGAATAGAAGCGATCAATGCAAACAATGGATGGGCTATTTCAGTTGTTGGTATCACAATCGTATTCACAGGTCTTGTGGTGCTTTCTTTTGTGATTTCACAGCTTCACAAAGTAATGGACCTGTTTGAAAATCCCAGGAAAATCAAAGGCTGGTTCATTGGTGAACAAAAAGCTGCCGAGGAAGGTGAAATTTCTGAGTCTCCACCTTTTACCCTCACTGAAGAACAAAAGGAAATAACCAAACAATTTGCCCTTTTGGCAAGGACCATGGAAGAGCATTTTTCATTGCCCCGCCTGCTCCATCTATCCCAGATCAGCGGGGTGAAAAATCCCCATTCAAACTTAAATATTCTTCTCAAATCTGCCATTATTTTTCCTGATGGAGAGGGATTTTTCTGCTGGGATCAGAACCTGTACACAAAAATTATTTCACAATAGACCAGATTGGATATAAATTACTCCCACGAGGAAATAAAATGGACACCCTATTCTTAGAATTTTTTCAAAACACAGGTTTTTATTTATGCGATTACCGGAATATTATCATGATATTGATCGGTATTGTTTTTATTTATCTGGGAATTGCCAAAGATTATGAGCCCTTGCTACTGGTTCCAATTGGATTTGGCATGCTCGTTGGCAATATTCCCATTTTTACCGGACTTGGGCTTGGCATATATGAAAATAACTCTGTTCTGCATTATCTGTATTTCGGGGTGACCCAGGGAATTTATCCACCCCTGATTTTTCTGGGCATTGGTGCCATGACAGACTTTTCCACCCTGTTGGCAAGACCGGTACTCATGTTGCTGGGAGCTGCTGCCCAGGCCGGGATTTTTATAACTTTTCTGGGAGCCCTGGCCCTGGGGTTTGCTCCCAATGAAGCCTCGTCCATAGGGATTATTGGAGGGGCAGACGGTCCAACAGCCATATTTTTAACTGCCAAGCTGGCTCCCCACCTCATAGGGCCCATTGCTGTGGCAGCCTATTCCTATATGGCCCTGGTGCCGGTTATTCAACCGCCCATCATGAGACTTTTAACCACAAGGAAAGAGAGGCTTATCCGCATGGAAGAGCCCAGGCAGGTAACTAAAAGAGAAAAAATGATTTTTCCTATTGTTGCATTTTTGCTCTGCTGCTTTCTGGCACCGGCTGCTCTGCCTCTCTTGGGAATGCTATGTTTTGGCAATGTTCTGAAAGAAGCTGTAGTAACGGAACGTCTTGCTGTTACTGCCAGGACTGCCATGATTGATACGGCTACAATTTTACTTGGAGTGACTGTGGGTGCAAGTACCCAGGGGGATGTGTTTTTAGTGCCCAGTTCCGTGGGTATCTTTGTCCTGGGAGCAGTTTCTTTCTGCATAGCCACAGCATCTGGTTTGATTTTTGCCAAGATCATGAACCTGTTTCTGAAAAGTAAAATCAATCCTTTGCTGGGTGCTGCTGGTGTGTCTGCTGTCCCAGATTCTGCCCGTGTGGTTCAGATGGTGGGTCAACGGGAAGACCCCACAAATTTTCTTCTCATGCATGCCATGGCGCCAAATGTATCCGGAGTTATTGGATCAGCCATTGCAGCCGGTGTCCTCTGGAGCCTCATGGCTTAGGGATTTCATTTTCGCCCTTGGCTATTTTATATCCTATTCCAAAACAGCCTTGACTATTTTGGAATAGGGTATAAAATAGCCACATGAGATATATATCAGAAAATATCCTCAATGATTTAAAAAAGAAAATGGTTTTCGTGGGCGGGCCCAGGCAGGTGGGCAAGACTACCCTGGCCAAAAATATCCTTGAACAGAGATATCTGTCGGGAAGATATTTTAACTGGGATTTTAACGAAGACAGGCAGGACCTTTTATCCTATAAATGGCATGAAAATGACGGCCTTATAGTTTTTGATGAACTTCACAAATACAAAAATTGGAAAAACTGGATTAAAGGAGTCTATGATACCAATACAGACCCTGTCCATTTTCTCATAACCGGGTCAGCAAGACTGGATGTATACAGGCGGGGAGGGGATTCTCTTTTAGGGCGATATCATTATTGGCGCCTGCATCCCTTTGGATTTGATGAATGCCCGGATAAGATGACTCCAAAAGAGGTGTTTAAGCGTTTGATGACTGTTGGCGGGTTTCCAGAACCCTTTCTTGACGGGGATGAACGTGAAGCAAGGCGATGGAGGAGAGAAAGGTTTGACAGGATATTAAAAGAGGATATCAGAGACCTTGAGTCCATTAGGCAGATCTCTTTACTGGATCTTTTTATCCATCAATTAAGAACCCGTGTGGGCAACCTGGTTGTCCTTTCAAATATTGCAGGTGAAATTCAGGCATCACCCAAAACAGTAAAGAACTGGCTTGAGGTACTTGAAAGGCTGTATCTTGTTTTTGCAGTTCGATCCTATACTAAAAATCTTCCAAGGGCAGTGATCAAACCTCCCAAAGTTTTTTTCTATGATAACGGGGATGTAATTGGAGATAAGGGCGCTGTTTTTGAAAATCTTGTGGCAACCCAGCTTTTAAAGAGAATTCATTTTTTGGAAGACCATTGGGGATACAGGTACGAATTGAGATATATCCGCGACAAGGAAGGCCGTGAGGTGGATTTTGTCATTGTAAAAGAAGGGATTATTGAAGAGCTTATTGAAGTGAAATTTTCCGATGACAGCATATCAAAGCATTTAAAATATTATGCAGAAAAATTAAATCCCGGAAAAGCGACCCAGATTGTTGCAACTTTGAAAAATCCCTATTCCAGCGGTAAGATAAATGTGGTTGATCCTGTTACATATTTTAGCTGTTAACTGCCTTTTGCCAGTAACCGTATCAAATAAAAGTTTTCTTTACTATTTCATTTAGTTATTTCATCTGG
>NBML01000031.1 GCA_002085465.1 Desulfobacteraceae bacterium 4572_89
GCCTTTCCCTGGTATACGATATTTTTCCCCATGATTTCCAAAACAGGAAACATAGTATCAAAAGCCGGCCTATCTCCTCCCACCATAATGGTGAGGGCTGCATTTCTTGCCCCAAGATCCCCGCCTGAAACCGGGGCGTCCAGCACCTGGATACCTTTTTCCTTGCCCTTGTCATAAAGGTCCACGGCAAGGGCTGGATCAGATGTGGTCATTTCAATGACAAAGCCGCCCTCTTTTGCGTTCTCCAGCACACCCCCCTGTCCCAGGTACACCTGTTCAACATCCTTGGGAAATCCCACAATTGAAATAATAACATCCGAGGCCCGGGCAAGATTTTTGACACTATCCTCCAGGACAGCCCCCTTTTCCACCAGGCCATCTGCCTTTGATTTTGTCCGGTTGTATACATGGAGCTTAAAGCCTGCATCCAGGATATGGCCGGCCATGCTGTGGCCCATTACCCCAAGCCCAATGAATCCGATAGCTATTTTTTCAGGTATAATTTCCATTCACATCTCCTTTACTAATGATCACTTTTTGCAAGCAAACATTATTACCAGCTTTTGTTTGGTTTATCAATCTACCCATGACAAGACAGCCGAGAGGTCCAAGTCATGCTCAATCATGATTTTCTTGACAAAAAGAAAGGAACCCTTATCCTTTTTCTTAATAAAAAAGATCTTTGCAGAAAACTGATACCTTGTATTGGGAGTATAGAAAACCATGGCAAATGCAATAACTCTTGGCAGAATGCCTTTATTATTCATATATATTGCTTTATTGTATACAGGCCGTCCGGCTGTCATTCTCTGGTGTGTTCCATTTATTATACTGATCATGCTGCTTGACATGGTAGACGGTATGGTTGCCCGCCGCCTGAATCAGACCAGTTTGCTGGGCAGCACTTTAGACATAGCTGTGGACAGGGCCTTGGAAATTATCCTCTGGGTAGTTTTTTGCAGCCTGGGGTTGATTCCCATTGTAATTCCTTTAATCGTAATTACCCGGGGGACATTGACCGATGCTGTACGCTGTGTTGGAACCTGTAATGGTAACCCAGCCTTTAATCAATTAAAAAATCCCTTTAATCGTTTTATAGTCTCTTCCCGCTTCATGAGAAATTTCTATGGTGCCATTAAAGGAACGGCTTTTTCAGTCTTGACTCTGGATCTGGGTTTTCAGGCCCTTGGACATGCCTGGGCTGGGTGGATTCATTCCTTTGCCATCTTGCTTTCATGGGCTACCATTGTGCTGACGATAGTGCGTGGAATCCCGGTGCTTGTTGAAGAAATCACAGCCATAAAAAAAACTTCCTCTCCTTAAATTTCCGGGGCTGATGATTAATTTTCAAAAACTTGTAAACAGCAAAGCGCTAATGGGCCTGGGCATTGAAGCCGTACGGTATATTCCAACTGCTCTTAGCTATCCCCTGATTAATTTTTTAGCCGGACGATTGGCCCGACTGAAAAAATTACCCCTGGTTCAGTCTGTCCGTTACAACCAGCAAGTTGCCCATGGAGGAAGATTAGAGCATAAAGACCTGGACAAAGCCGTGACAGAAGTTTTTTCCTATGCAGGTCGTTGTTTTGTGGACCTGTATCGCAATTTCAAAAGTCCTGTTGCACTACAGCAAAAAGTAGTTAAAAATGAAGACTTTGAACGGCTCATCAGGCTGAGCCATGATAAGAATTTTGGTGCGTTCCTGGTTATGCCCCATATGAGCAGCTTTGATCTTCTGTTCATGGCAGCAGCTGCCAGGGGTTTTGAAACAAAGGTGTTGACCCTTGGAAAACCAAGCGGCGGATATCAATTGCAAAACGAAATCAGGAGGACCACTGGCCTTGAAATTATGCCGGTAAGCAGCTATGCCCATGCAAAATCCATTGAAACATTAAACAAGGGAGGATTTATTCTTACTGCCATTGACCGCCCAATGCCGAAACAGAGCCGACAACTGAATTTTTTTGGCCGCCCCAGCCCTCTGCCGGCCGGGCATATCCGCATGGCCCTGGAAACCAAGGTGCCCATACTGGTTGCTGCAATTCATATGAACGATGCTGGTCTTTATCAACTTAGTTTGTCAAAACCGATTCACATGGTCAGGATGTCGGAGCCGGCAGAAGAAATCCGTTATAATGCTGAAATTATTTTAAAAATAGTTGAAAATCATATTCGCTCCCATCCCACACAATGGCAGATGTATTATCCTCTTTGGCCCAATGAAAAAACCTCCTCTAAAAGTTAAATTCCACCTACCCTGACAATGGTACCCATGGATCTATCCCAGCCACAATTTACAGGAATTCTTCTTGGTTCAGGTTTTATTCTCAGCCTGGGCGGATTATTATACCCCATTGCATCTGTTCAGAGCCAGGACCACAGGATATTTAATTTTTTACATCTGGGACTGGTTAAAATGGTTCCCCTTTTCAGGCTGCTCTGGCCCATGGGCAAGACCCCTTTCATGGCTGCCATGCTGAGTGTTTTATATCTAAGCGGCTGGCCTTCTGGATTCTGGGCAACATTGTTTTTCTGTGTAATTGCATGTATTGAAAGGTCCCTTAAGCTGATAGTGAAACGGCCCCGCCCATTTTCTGTGCTATCTGATGTGCAGATGTCTCAACCCCAAAAACCACAAGACCCTTCCCATCCCAGTGGGGATTCCATGCGTATCTGGTATCTGGCCTTTGTGATTCCAATGGCTTTTGGTCTTCCCTGGGCCATATTCATTCTTTTATGCAGTATAGCTATTCTGGTCAGCCTGGGACGAATAGCCCTAGGGGTTCATTTCCCTTTAGATATTATGGGAGGGACGGGACTGGGATTAATTGGGGCCGGACTTTATCAATTGTGCCTATAACCGGGTTTTAATTTGCAGATCAGGCACCATATCTTTTTAATATATCCTGAATCTTTTCATCCTGCTGCTTTTCCAGGATAAGCATTCGCTGGGATTTTGCATGTTTGATTTTCTCAACCAGTTTTTCTATGTCCGCGGGCTTTTCAATAAAATCACTGGCCCCCATTTTTATGGCTTCAACACTCTTTTCCACAGTACCATACCCTGTTAAAAGAATAACCTGCAACTCTGGTTTTTTTTCTATCAACAGTTTTAATGCCTGAATTCCATCCATCTCAGGCATGGAAAAATCAAGGATAACTGCATCAAATGATTCTTTTTCAATGGTATCCAAGGCGGATTGTGCTGATTCTGCGGTTGAAACTTTCATTCCCCTGGCACCAAGTCTCTCAGACATAACTTCCAGAAAATCGCTTTCATCATCAATCAGCAAAACTTTTTCACTCATGTTACCTTAGCTCCTGTAACGTTAATAATTTGGGTGGGCTTTTTAGCAAAGGCCACAACTCAAAAGGGTAAACTCCTTATGACAATGAATTCCTTACAATCAGGACAAGCTCTCCAGTATTTTCATCCCGGGTAATGTCATAATTTATCGGGGAACTTAAAGCATTTGCCTCCTTTGAAACAAAAAGGTCAAAAGCCTCTTTAGATACTGATACACCTTTAAATAATAATATCACACTCTTGTCTCCTCCTGCAATATTAATCTGGACCTCTTTTGAATCGCACATTTCCTCCATTAAAAGGCAGATGCATTGCCATACCAGCTGTTTAAACAGAAAAGGGCTTGTGGTCAACATAAAATCGTTCCCGGTGGATGACCCGGGAGGTGATATGGTAAGCCTGACTCCCCGGTTGGTGGTAAGCCTTGAGGTTATGGTTTTCAAAAATTCCAGAATTTCAACCACATTGACAGATGCTTCAAACCTGTCTGTTGAATGGGCCAGCTTGTTCATATTGGTAATGGTTTTATTGGCCTGCCCAACATGCTTGGTTATCCGCTGGCCAAGGGCAATGATTTTTGCAGGCAATAGGGGTCTGTCCTTGTTGGACATACGGGCAAGGTCCTCTAAAAGCCCGGCATTTTCCTTGATCACTGCAAGGGAATTTTTAATTTCATGGGTAGCAGAAGCTGTCATTTCACCGGAAAACAAGAATCCTTTTTTTGCTGTTTCCTTCCAGTCATGGCCCATTTTATTCACCGTGTTTTCCATTACATGCAATAGCTCCATCCATCTGGGGATTTTTTTTGACTGAACCGGGAAGGACAATGATAAACTCGCTGCCCTTTCCTGTAGTGCTGTGGACAAAGATCTGCCCATCAATTTCCTTTACAAGACCGTAGGTGATTGAAAGGCCCAGTCCTATGGCGTGGTGACCCGGTTCAGTGGTAAAAAACGGCTCAAAAATACAATGAAGATCCTTTTGGTCAATCCCACACCCAGTGTCCTTAAAGCTGAATTCAATTGTATTGTCCTCTTTGGGCGTTATTGTAATTTCAATGACCCCGTCACTGCCTATGGCAGTCATGGAATTATGTAGAAGATTTAAAAATATCTGCTGCAGATGCCCTTGATTGCTGTGGAATCCAGGGATATCTTCGGGAATATTTTCTTTAATCTCGATACCCTTATGCTCTGCATCTTTTCGTATAAAAACAAGGACTTCCCGCAAAACCTGACAGGGGTTTACCAGGGAAAATTTTGTATCCATGTGCTGGGCAAAATTGAGAAGCCTTCTGGTTACAGTGCTGCAGCGTTCCACTGATGTAAGAATATCATTGGTAAGATCTGCAAGCCTTTTATCTTCCTTATAGGTGTCCTGGAACCTGAAAATATCGTTGATCAACCCTGCTTTTTCACCAATAATTGCAAGGGGGTTGTTGACTTCATGGGCAACTCCCGATGAAAGCCTTGCAATTGAATTAATCTTGTTGGTGTATTCAACCTGGTGAAGGGCCATGATTCTCTGCTGATCAGCATGGTGGATATGATTTACAATATAGGTTGCAGTGCCAAGTATAATAAAAACAAGAAAAGCAATGCTCAGTCCCAGAACCCAGGTCAGACGGAATCTTGGCTGATACCATTTTGACAAAATCTCTTTTGGCGGACTTACAACAACCAGTCGCCAGAATGTTCCTGGTATCAGGGAGTGTCCTGCAATCAGGGTTTCATTATTTTCATTTTTAATTTTTAAGACTTCGTTGCTCCTGAGGTTTTTAAAATTCCTGAGAGAAGAAAGATTTTTATAGTTTTTTTGAGATCCAGTACTTATGAGAAACACACCATCCCTGTCCAGAATGAATGCACACTCTTCCATACCCAAAACCATACTGTTAATCAAACCCAGCAATGGATCCAGATCCTGAACAAAACTGGCAATAAAAAATTCATCACTATCAATCTCATGTTTTATGGTAATAATGAGTTTTGGAAAGCTTTCCTCAGTTTCTTTCCATGTTGTGAGTGACAATTCTTTTTTGGCCATCTGACCAAGGCATTGATCATTGCACTGCTCAATCATGCTTTCCTGATCAACCAGACCTGCCGATGCCTGCAAAATGCCCAGGGAATCAAAAACAGCAATACCCTGGAACCCTGAAGCAAGGGTGGTGAGATTCCCAAGCAAGATGTTCAATGTAGATGAATCACTCAAGTCCCCAAAGGAATGCTGTTCAAGAATTCGTGTTATGGTTAATTTTTTTTCTTCAAGAAATGAGGTCAGTATATGATTAAAATTATTTAAACTCCTGGATGTTTCATTGATCATTTCTTTTTCCAGGGCTTTCTTTGTAAGGGAATAATCTGCATAGGCTAAAATGAGCAGCGGTGTCATGGTAATAATAAGAACTGAAACAGCAATCATCCGCCACTTACGGCGAAAACTGTAAACTGAATCCAGACCTCCATCTGCTGTGTCTTTGTAGTCCCAGAACTTTGGTATGAAAAAATCTCTTACCGACATGGTCTCTTTCCCCTTTTTTAATCCAACAACACTACCCCGGAAGTTTTTTGCAGTCAAGTTTTCTAAAAAATATCCAGTATATTTCCTGAAATTTTTAAACCACGGGATCATTGCATCCTGATATGAAAAATGATAATAACAAAACAGGGATTGAATCCAACCCCTGAAACCAAAAAAATTGGAGCCAAGATAATTGGCAGGTTTCAAACAAATACTAAACCGGGGCATTTACATATGGAACAACAACCTCCTGCAAAAGCCAGATATCTGGAAAAACTAAAAAAAAATGGTTTTCAGGTGCCGGACTGCATCTATGTCTCTGCCGAAGATTTCAGGAATAATAATTTTGAAGAACTGCAAACCTTTCTTGCAAAACACCAGGAGAGTTATAAAGTAATAGCAAGGAGCGCCCACCCCCTTGAGTATTGCTTTAAGGGCGGGACATTTGACTCCATGGAAACCTATGCTGACATCGGGGGGATAATGTATGCCCGAAAAAAAATTATCAAGTCAGCAAAAACCACAAAAGCTCTTTCCATAAAGCGCCAGCAGGTTTTTAACAATGCACCTGAAATTGATCTGGATGAAATGGGCATTATTGTAATGCCCTTTGTGGAAGGATCCAATGTAATGGCAAAAATAATGTTCGGGGAGTGGGAATTCGGATATTGCCGGGACAGAATTTCCAAAGTACAGACCGAACCATTTATCACAAAAACCCCCCATGACAGGAAGCTGTTGGACCTGTCACAGGATATTGAAAAATTGTTTGGCTTCCCCTGTGAGATTGAATATATTATTTCAGAAATGGGAGAGATATTTGTTGTCCAGGCAAAAGATATTTCAGGAATTGAAATTCCAGAAGTGAGCCCGGGTCTTCCCTCCATCAAATTAAACGGTATTAAAAGGATCAGAAAAAGACGGCATTACAGGGAACGCCCCATCTATGTCATGGACACCAGGAAGCTGTACCGCAATATAATTTCCACCTGTGAAGACATTGCCTTTAACAATAAATCTCCAGACAAGGTTGTAAAAGAGGTCCAGGAAATTATAAAATCATTCCAGGCTGAACTTGAAACCTTTGCCCTTAGAAACGAGAGATTTGCCATACTGGGCTTGGCCATAAGCAAATCAGAAGAACTTTATCAAATCGCCAACCACTATCTTGATGATCTGCCGGAGCTGCAGAAAAAAATTGCCCATGAACTGAACCAGAATCTTTACAAGATAGATTTTTTTCTTTCCGAGGCTGATACTTTAATTGCAAAAGATCGTTTCAGAATAAACCTTTGCAGCCATGATGCTTATGGAATAGACACTGTACGCTACCCCATGTGGAATGTATTCTGGCATGCGGACAAACATGAATTTTTTACCGAAGAGTTTAAAAGGTTAGGTTTCAATACCGGAGACACAATAGGCATTCACATCAACCATGATGAAATCCCTACCATTTACAGGTTATAGGCCATCTATTAAATATGAATCCTCTAATTCTTAACCCGGTTGATTGTCTCTAAAAGTATTTCTATATCAATGGGTTTTTGAAGATATCCTGCAGCCCCCATTTTTTCCATATCAAGCCTGTCGTTTTCATCTCCATGACCGGTTAGGATAATAACGTTGACATCTGGATGGGATTCTCTTATGCGACTAAGCACTTCGCTTCCATCCATCTCCGGCATTTTAAGGTCAAGCACAATCACATCCGGTGTAATTTGTTCCATCATATTCAGGGCCTCCTGGCCGGAATAAGCAACCAATGGATTCAACATTCTCAGGCTTATTCTTTCAGCAAGAGTATCCACAAATTCCTTTTCATCATCCACAAGAAGAACATTTGTCCTAGTCATCCATTTTCCCCTTTGCCGGAATTTTCTATCCAGCCAGTATTTAAAAGGCTTTCCATATCTTGTACCACCTGGATGAATTGATTTCAAACATTAATATAAATACCATATTTTATACACCATTATTTTTATGCATCAATACTCAAAAATATGATATGAAGGCCTAACATGTAAATCTCATTAAAGGACATATAAATATGAAATGGATTGACCTGAGAAGTGATACCGTGACCAAACCCACAAAACCAATGCTGGAAGCCATGGTCCAGGCAGAAGTGGGAGATGATGTCTATGGGGAAGACCCTACAATCAATCATCTGGAAGCAATAGTCGCTAAAATGACAGGCATGGAAAGTGCAATATTCTGTGCCAGCGGCACCCAGAGTAACCTGCTGGCGTTAATGGCCCATTGCAACAGAGGGGATGAATATATTGTGGGCCAGCTTGCCCATACTTATCGCTATGAAGGCGGGGGAGCTGCCGTATTGGGAAGTATCCAGCCCCAGCCCCTGGATTTTGAACCTGACGGCTCCCTGGACCTTAAAAAAGCAGCGCAATTTATCAAACCCGATGATTTTCATTTTGCCAGAACAAAATTACTCTGCCTGGAAAACACCCATGGAGGGAAAGTGCTGCCAATGGATTATATTAAAGATGCCCGGAATTTTGTAAACACCCACAATCTTGGACTTCATCTGGACGGAGCAAGGGTGTTTAATGCTGCAGTAAAACTCAAAATCCAGGTTACTGAAATTACCCGTCATTTTGACACGGTTTCCTGCTGTCTGTCCAAGGGTCTTGGCGCACCTGTGGGATCAGTTCTCTGCGGTCCTGAAAAAATCATCCACAAAGCAAGACGATGGCGGAAAATCCTGGGAGGAGGCATGCGCCAGGCAGGCATACTGGCGGCTGCAGGCATCTATGCCCTGGAAAATAACGTGGACCGGCTGGAAAAAGACCATGAAAATGCCAGGACCCTGGCCCTGGGCCTGTCTGAAATCAAAGGAATTGGAATTAACCCGGACCAGGTTCAGACCAATATTCTTTTTGTGGATATCCAGGGAGATATCAGGAGCCTGTATGCTCATTTAAAAGAAAAGGGAATCATCATTGATCAGTCAAATCATCTGCGCCTGGTAACCCACCTGGATATTACCCCCCAGGATATTGAACACACCATTGGGGCTTTCAGGACCGCAAATTCTATAATTTAAACGAAATAGCTTGCCTTTTTTTGCCCATCTACTGCGTTGCATCAAAGGCCGAATACGTATAGTATTCGGCCTTTCATTTTCGTCACATTTTTCTTATCCCGTCACTTAAGATCTAATCTTTACCACCCATCTCTTTCAGCACCTTACGCATATAAGGTACCTTGTTAGTGAAAATCCCATGTACTTTATAGTGAAGAGCTTTCTTAAGATCTTTTTTACTGTTGACAGTAAAAGGATTTATCTTTTTTCGTAGAGAACGTGCAATCTTCACAGTTTCATCAGTAAAATGATTAATATTGGGATGAAGATAATTAACCTTTGTTTCGATAAGCCTGGCTTTCAGGTCTGCCGGTGGTTCACCTATAAGAAGAGCTGTCTTCAATTTTGGCCTGTAGTCAGCAAGAACAAGAAGAGGCAGATAAAAAAACGATGAAATGACAATCTGTGACGACATTTCATAGTGTTCTATCATATCAACGATTTCTCGTTCCAAATGCTTTTCCTTCAACTCAATATTGAGCATAATATCGGTATCCTTTGCCAGAAGAAGCACTTCTTCCAGTAGAGGAACCCTCTCATTCTTGGAACCAAGTCTGACTTTTCTTACTTGAGTAAAATTGGCTTTTTTCAGTGAAATATCACTCCCGGATATCCGCTGAAGATTGTCATCGTGAACCACATAGAGATAATTTTTCTTTCCTTTCCGGACATCAAACTCAATCCAATCAGCCTTCTCACGAATTGCCCTTTTAAAGGATACAATAGTATTTTCACGTTCTTTTTCAGGTGACCCTCGATGGGCATATAATTTAATCATGGAAAACTCAATCAACTCTCTATTCTATTATTATTTTTCAACCACAATTTCTTTAAAAATACTATTTAAATTAATTGCAAATACCATATTTAATACTCTCCTGCACTTAACCTGCTCAGCACCTTAGTAATTACGCTGTTCAATGGGCACATAATCTAATAATTGACTTCCCGTATAAATCTGTCGGGGCCTGGAAATCTTCATTTCCGGATCAATCATATCCTCTTTCCACTGGGCAATCCATCCCGGCAGCCTGCCAATGGCAAACATTACCGTAAACATATTTGTGGGAATTCCCATGGCCCGGAGCACAATCCCGGAATAAAAATCCACATTGGGATACAGGTTCTTATCTTTAAAATACGGATCATTAAGAGCGGCTTCTTCAAGTTTTCTGGCAATATCCAGCAGAGGATCTTTGACTTTAACCTTGCTGAGCACAATATCACACATCTTCTTCATGATTTTTGCCCTGGGATCGTAGGTTTTATACACCCTGTGCCCGAATCCCATGAGCCTGAATTTATCATCATTATCCTTTGCCCGGGAAATGCACTGATCTATGGTCATACCGTCTTTGGCAATTTTCTCAAGCATAAGGATAACCGCCTGATTGGCTCCCCCGTGCAAAGGGCCCCAAAGGGCTGATATTCCAGCAGAAATTGCAGAATAGATATTCACTTTTCCAGAACCCACCACCCTGACAGCAGTTGTTGAGCAATTCTGCTCATGATCAGCATGGAGTATCCAGAAAACATTCAAAGCCTGAACCAGGTCATCATCCATATGATAGGGGATCACCACAGAGTCAAACATCATATTTAAAAAATTGGCGCAATAACATAAATGGGGCCGGGGATATACCACTTTCTGACCAATGGATATTTTATAGGCCATGGCCGCCATGGTCCTGATCTTGGAAATGATGCGCAGATAGGTTTTATTCATCTCCTCTTCCAGGTCCATCAATTCGGGATAAAAGCTTCTCATGGCATTGACCATGGCAGATAAAATCCCCATGGGATGTGCCTGGGGAGGATAATTCTGATAAAAAGCCTTCATATTCTCATGAACTGGAGAAAAATCATTTAAATATACAGAGGTCCTTGTCAATTCCTCCTGGGTGGGAAGTTTACCCGTGATTAGTAAAAATGCTGTTTCAACAAAAGTAGAGGATTCTGCCAGCTGTTCAATGGGGATTCCCCTGTACCGAAGGATTCCTTTTTCACCATCCATATAGGTGATGGCAGATTTACATGCGCCTGTATTCCCATACCCCGGATCAAATGTGACATAACCGGTTTGCGGACGAAGAGTTCTTATATCAATTGCTTTTTCACCTTCAGAACCTGTAATAACAGGTAGAATGACTTCTTTTCCATCAATTATTAATTTTGCAAATTCTTCCATATAACGATTCTACCCCTTTGTTTCTCCCGGAACAGTATAGGTTGTACATGATCCAGTGGAACATTCCCTTTCCTGGGTCTGGACACCCCGGGACCGGCCGCTGGAGGGTGAACTGCCTCCGGAAGAACTGCCCATGGCATAATTGGTTTTGGAAACAACCCTTTGAAACTCCAGTGATTTACACTTGGGACAATTTATAACAGTATCATCATCATTGGATCCCATGACGATGACTTCAAAAAACTCTTCACATTTTGAACATTTAAATTCAAATATCGGCATTTTAACTCCCAGGTACATTTATAATTAATTTGAGCACTATCACGCGAGCTGTTAGCTAACAGCTAATTCCTATACTATTAAATTTTAAAAATAAATATTTTTTATGGCCATGTCAAGACAGGGCAAGCAGCTCTTTGGCATGAATCAGGGTGGCAGGAGTAATCTGCTGGCCCCCAATCATCCTGGCAATCTCTTCAACTCTTTCCTCCCTGGTTTCAAGGGGTATGATAGATGTACAGGTCCTCCCGTTAACAATCTCCTTTAATATCCTGAACTGATTTGCACCATATTTGGCAATCTGGGCCAGATGGGTGATGCAAATCACCTGGTGCCGATCACCCAGTTCCTTTAATTTTAATCCCACCTTTTCCGAGGTAGCCCCGCCAATGCCTGCATCCACTTCATCAAAAATAAGAGTTTCCAGGGACTGGGTAGAAGACAGCACTGCCTTGAGGGCAAGTACAATCCTTGACAATTCTCCGCCCGATGCGATCCTGGCAAGGGGTCTGGGTAATTCTCCGGGGTTTGGACTTAACATAAAACTGATTTTATCCATGCCTGTTGGGAAAATTTTCTGCCTGTCTTCTGTATAAATTCCCTTTCCCGTGTCCAAATCTGCTTTTGATAACGGGTTTGAATCCATCTGGCTTGAAAAGGCAACCTCAAACCTTGCCTTTCCCATCTCAAGTGCGCCAAGCTCTTTCTGGGCAAGGTCAGCCAATAAAAGCCCAGCCTTCTGCCTTTTCATGGACAGGGACAAGGCTTTTTGCCTGATCTCCTGTACAAGAACTGCCTTTTTCTGTTCCAGATCCTGTATCTGTTTTTCAAGTCCCTGGGTTCCTGCCAGGGCTGCTTTCATGGTTTCATATTTATCAAACAAAGAGGAAAGGCTGCCCCCGTATTTTCTTTTCAGCCTTGAGACAAGATCCAGGCGCTGGTTTACCAGCTCCAGGGATTCAGGGTCCAGGTCAATGGTGGATGAATAGGTTCTCAAAACCTGGACAACATCCTGGAGTTCAAATATCATGGATTCCAGCCGTTCTGCCACAGAACCAAGGGTATGGTCTGTTCTGGAAAACTTTTCAACATCTGTTTTTAAAAATGAAATACGCTCAATAAGGGATTTTTCCCGGTCATATATCTCATGGATGCTTCCATTGACTGCTTCAAAAATTCTGCTGGCATTCTGAAGACGATCCCTTTGAATATCAAGGGTTTCATCCTCTTCAGGCAGAATATCAGCAGCCTCAATTTCATCCACCTGGAATTGAAGAAGGTCTTGTTCCCGATTTTTTTTTTCTTTTCTGGATTTAAGGGAAGTAATTTCTGCTGCCAGGGGCAGAATGGCTTTATGGAGTTTAGCCACCTCTTCCCTTAACAGGCCTGTATCAGCAAATTCATCCAGGATATAGAGGTGGTTTTCCTCCCTGAGCAATCCCTGGTGGGCATGCTGGCTTGAAATTCCGGCAAGGTTCCAGGTAACCTGTTTCAAAAAATCCAGGGTAGACTGCCGGGAATTGACAAAAACCCTGCTCTTGCCCGAGCTGGAAATAACCCGGCGGATGATGAGTCCTTCAGATCCGTCCATACCCTGTTCTCCAAGAACCTTTGCTGCATGGGAATCAGGTTCAATATCAAAAAAAGCCTCCAGTTCTGCTGTTTGTTCACCCGTTCTGACTAGGTCTGCCGAAGCCCTGGAGCCCAGGAGCAGGTTCACGGCTTCTATGATAATAGATTTTCCAGCCCCGGTCTCACCAGTGAGCACTGAAAGTCCCGGCTTAAATAAAATTCTTATGTCATCAATGATTGCAAATTTTTTTATGGCAAGCTCGCTCAGCATAAAGCCTCCCTGCAATCATGACTCATTGGAAGGAGATTCTTTATTTAAATTTTCTCTAACTGTCTTATTCACTGTTCCATGGATATCCCGAAAGGATTCATGGATGTTGGAGGGGGACAATCTGCCCATTTCAATAAACTTGACAATAATTTCCTTGGTGGTTCTCAGTATTTGTTCGTCTATGGATTTCATAAAAATCTGAATACCAGAACAAGCCGTCAAGGTCAAGAATTTGCAGTACTTTATTTGTATATTCTTGCATTGCCTGTATTGCCATGGAAAATATAATGCTTATAATAAAAATTCCATTTTAATTGACAAAAAAGGTGCCCACGGCGTGGAAAAATCTTTGGAAGCAGCAGAAAACACAGACATTCATGAATTATCCCATGGGGACAAAGAAATTTTTTTAATCGGCACAGCCCATGTATCCAGACAAAGCGCACAATTGGTGGAAGAAACCATCCTCAATCTTGAGCCGGATACGGTGTGTGTTGAACTCTGCGCCACAAGGCTTGCTTCCATAAAGGATGCAGACCGGTGGAGAAATATGGACATCGTCAAGGTGATCAAAGAGAAAAAAGCATTGATGCTCTTCATGAACCTTATCCTTGCATCTTTCCAGAAAAAAATTGCCGACAAATTTGATATCAAGCCTGGCCAGGAAATGATAAATGCCATTGGAGCAGCCGAAAAAACCAATGCCTTGATTGTGCCATCGGATCGCGAAATCCAGATCACCCTTACCCGGGTGTGGCGGGGCATGGGGTTCTGGGAAAAACTTAAATTAATGTTTTCCATGATATTTTCTTTTGGGGAATCCGATGGAATCCAGGAAGAAGATATCGAAAGGATGAAGCAGGAGGATATCCTCCAGACCCTTCTGGCCGACGTGAAAGAGGCCCATCCCATCATTGAAAAAGCCCTGATTGATGAAAGGGACCAGTTTCTGGCAGAAAACATCTGCAAAGCCCCTGGGAAAAAAATTGTGGCCGTGGTGGGAGCTGCCCATGTTCCTGGAATTAAAAAATATATAGGCAATGACAAACCCATTGACCTGGCTGAGCTTAACCGGATACCTGTGGCAGGAAACATGGGTAAAATATTAAAATGGCTGATTCCAGGCCTTATTTTTCTTCTTTTTGCAGCCGGCTTTATGATGGAAGGCAAAAATGCAGGCGCTGACATGATCTGGATATGGATTGCGGCAAATGGTGTTTTTGCAGGAATTGGCGCCCTTCTGGCCCTGGCCCACCCCTATACAATAATCTCGTCCATAGTTGCAGCCCCCTTAACCTCCTTAAATCCAATGATTGCGGCCGGCTGGGTATCCGGACTTGTGGAAGCCTTTTCCCGCAAACCAAAGGTAAGGGATTTGGAAGCCATTCCCCATGATATTGTATCCATAAAAGGATTCTGGCGGAACAATGTCACAAGGATTCTGCTGGTGGTGATTTTCACCAACCTAGGTTCCACCATCGGCACCATGACGGCAGTGCCCCTGATGTTGAAACTGATCTCCTGATCCC
>NBML01000032.1 GCA_002085465.1 Desulfobacteraceae bacterium 4572_89
GTTGAAGTAGATGACGAGGAAGACGACGAGGAAGATCTGGAAATTCTTGATGACTTTGATGGCAGCGTTGAAGACCTGGAGTTGGACGAAGATGAAGAGATTGAAGAAGTAGAACTGGATGAAGATGAAGAGATTGAAGAAGTAGAACTGGATGAAGATGAGGAAATTGAAGAACTGGATGAAGATGAGCTAAATGCTCTTGATGCATTCAGGGAAAAACGAGAACTTGCCGAACACTTTGACGACACTCTTGGAGAAAGAGAAAAAAAATTTAACGTTTATGTAAAAGTTCCCAGGGGAAGATATACCATTGGCACAAAAAAAAACCTGAAAACCAGCCTGGAGCTCCAGCAATTTGATATGCCGGAGGTTTATATAGGTGCGTACCCGGTCACCAATTCCCTTTTTGAAACCTTCATTGACCAGACTGGATATATAACAACAGCAGAAAAAAAAGGAACTGGTATTGTATATCATTCCAGATACAAAAAAACTGGCAATAAGGCTTTCTGGAATAAAAGTTCCGGATCTGAAGCGATAAAAAAAGCCTTTTGGTACCAACCTTGCGGACCGGGATCATCAATTCACGGAAAACGCAACCACCCGGTGGTCCAGGTCAGTATTGAAGATGCATTGGCCTATGCATCCTGGATCGGCAGACGAATTCCCACAGAAGCAGAATGGGAATCCGCAGCAAGAACTGATCTGGGTTATAAATATCCCTGGGGCAATGAATTCAAACCCAATGCCCTCAACATTGAAGGGGGTGGATTGTCAGACACCTGTCCTGTGGATGAATATGACGATTATTCAAATGAATTCAAGATCGTGGATATGCTGGGTAATGTAATGGAATGGACTTCTGATATGGAAAAACCTCCATTTAAAATTAAACATGATATCCAATACTGCATTGCAAAGGGGGGGGCATGGAATGCAAACTCTGATGTGACAATCAGTTCCAGGGCATTGCTTAAACACGAATTTACCTCCAACACCATTGGCTTCAGGTGCATTTCTGAAGTATGCCTATGACCTTTACTTATCCCATGGATTCTTGGACTGAAAGATATATTGATTTCCTGATCATTGAAAAAGGCTTGTCATCCAACAGTATTGAATCCTATTCAACTGACCTGGCAGAATATATTGGTTTCCTTGAAAAAAATCAGATCTTTGAAAAAAACCAGGTAGGTACTGCCGCCATTCTGGCATGGTTGGTTCACCTTGCCAATAGAGGTCTGTCTGCAAAATCAAGAGCCAGACATCTGGTTACCATAAGGGGTTTTTATAAATACCTGATCAATGAAAAACTATTAAGTTCAAACCCGGTAAAAGGTGTGGATATCCCCAAGATTGGCCTGGCACTTCCCAAAATCATGTCTATTGAAGAAGTAGAAGCACTCCTGGATGCAGGAGACATTAAAAAACCAAAGGAACTTAGAAATGTCGCCATGATAGAAATCATGTATGGTGCAGGCCTCAGGGTATCAGAACTGATTTCTCTTAAACTTCAGGATCTAAACCTTGAAGCCGGTATTTTAAGGGTTATGGGAAAAGGGTCCAAGGAAAGAATTATTCCCCTGGGAAGCAAAGCAAAATCCATCACCCGGCAATGGATTGATCAGGCACGCCCCCTGGTTTTAAAACATACCCCAAGCCAATACGTTTTTGTTGCAAGGGCTGGAAAACCAATGACCAGACAGGCCTTCTGGAAAATTATAAAAAAATATACTGTCCTGGCCGGAATTTCTAAAAATATCACGCCCCATACCCTGCGCCACTCCTTTGCAACCCATCTACTGGAAGGCGGGGCAGACCTGCGATCGGTCCAGACCATGCTGGGTCACTCCGATATTTCCACCACCCAGATTTATACTCATATTTCAAGGGAATATTTAATAAAAATGCATAAAAAATTTCACCCCAGAAGCTGATTATTGATTTCTCCAGATTAAAAGCAAATTCAAAGCAAAGATTGATTGTTAGTTCTCTTTTATGGTAAGAGGAATGCTTACCTGAAAATTTCACGGATAAAATAATGGAAAAAATGGATAATGCTCTGGTTTTAAAAAATGTATTACTACAGGTATCAAGACCTGTTCATATCATAAAACAAGAAAATGGACAATTTTGCTTTTCAACTGAAGAAAAGCCTTTTTTATTCCCTCCAAATTCGGTAAAGAAATCCCCCCTTCCACATTTTTTTTTGCCGGCCATTGACCTGGAGAATCTTGGGAACCCGTCCTTTAAAAAAAGGCATGGATTAAAATATCCCTATGTGGCAGGTGCCATGGCAAACGGCATTTCTTCAGCTAAAATGGTCAAAACCATGGCTGAAAACGGGATGATTGGTTTTTTTGGAGCCGGCGGCCTGGCCCTGGAAAAAATAGAGGAAAATATCCTTGAACTGAAACAAAGTATAGGAGACAAACCCTTTGGTTTTAATCTGATTCACAGCCTGGGTGATCCTGACCATGAAATGGCTACAGTGAAGCTCTACCTGAAACATGATATCAGATTGATATCTGCTGCGGCATTCATGCGAATGACCCTGTCCCTGGCGTACTACAGGATAAAAGGAATTTACCAGGATAAAGACAATAACATTATAACCCCTAACCAAATTATTGCCAAAGTTTCCAGAATTGAAATCGCCCGACAATTTTTTGCCCCGCCGCCGGAAAAACTGGTTACCCAATTGCTTGAATTAGGAATGATCTCCCAGGAGGAGGCCAGACTGTCACAGGAGATACCCATGGCCCAGGATTTAACGGCAGAAGCTGACTCTGGTGGCCACACAGACAACCGCCCTGCTCTAACTTTGTTTCCCACCATGATTGCCCTGAAAAATGAATTCATGAAAAAATATCAATACAAAACCCCTCTGTGCCTGGGGATGGCCGGCGGTATTGCCACTCCTGAGTCAGCTGCTGCTGCCTTTGGAATGGGAGCCGCCTATATTCTGACAGGATCCATAAACCAATCCTGTGTTGAGGCGGATGTCTGCGAGGACGTAAAAAAACTGCTGTGCCAGGCCGAACAGGCGGATGTGGCAATGGCCCCGGCAGCTGATATGTTTGAAATAGGTGCCAGGGTCCAGGTATTAAAACGGGGCACCATGTTTCCGGTCAGGGCTGACAAACTTTATCAGCTATACAAAGCCCATTCCTGTTTTGAAGAAATTAATGAAAAATCCAAAACCGAGATTGAAGAAAAATTGCTCCAATCTAAATTTAAAGATGCCTGGCAATCAACCAGGAAATTCTTTGAAGCCAATGGCAATACAAAAGAGATTCAAAAGGCTGAAACAAACCCCAAATATAAAATGGCCCTGGTATTCAGATCCTATCTGGGACAATCTTCTAACTGGGCCATCAATGGAATTCCCCAAAGAAAGATGGACTACCAGATCTGGTGCGGACCAGCCATTGGTGCTTTTAACCAATGGACCAGAGGTACATTTCTTGAAAAACACGAAAACAGAAGAGCTGCAGAGGTGGCATTAAACCTTTTATTTGGGGCCTGTATCTGTACAAGAACCTCTTTTTTACGTGCCCAGGGCATTGAACTTCCCCTGGACACAATCTCATTCAGACCCATGGAAAAAGAAGAGATTCTGGCACTGAACCATGAAAAACCCTTAATGTAAAACTTTTGTCAAAAACCCTGCCAATGGATGATTTCCCCCTTCTCCGGTAGTACATTGCCACCTAATCAATTACCTTGTTTACGTGGTATCCATGAAAGAAATAGATAAGAAAGAAATAGATAAAAAGTCAAGCACAAACGCAGTGGCCATTATTGGAATAGGATGTATATTCCCGAAATCCAGCAATTTAAAGGAATACTGGCACCTTCTTTTCAACGGAGTCGATGCCATTGACGATATTCCCCATGGGACTCACTGGAAACTAAAGGATTATTTTGACAAGGACCCTGCCACCCCGGATCATACCTATTGCACCCGGGGTGGATTTATTCCTGCCAGAGCCTTTGATCCTTTACGTTACGGTATTCCGCCCAAAAACCTTGAGGCAACAGATACTTCCCAGTTACTAGGTCTTGAAGTGGCCAGAATGGCCCTGGAAGATGCTGGCTATCCTATCAACCACTCCTATCTCCAGGAAAAAAAAGTAAATGTGATTCTGGGGGTTACCGGCACCCAGGAACTTGCCCTCCCTCTAGGCGCAAGGCTTGGCCATCCCATATGGAAAAAGGCCCTGGAGGATTCCGGCATCAACCCGGACAAAAAAGAAGAAATTATTCATCGTATTCAAAACTCCTATGTCCAATGGCAGGAAAACTCTTTTCCTGGACTGCTGGGCAATGTTGTTGCGGGCAGGATTGCCAACAGGTTGAATCTATCTGGCACCAATGCGGTAACTGATGCTGCATGTGCAAGTTCCCTTGTGGCAGTTCATACTGCTGTAATGGAGCTTTTAGCCCATAAATGCGATATGTCCATCACCGGTGGGGTTGATACCTTAAACGATATTTTCATGCACATGTGTTTTTCAAAGACCGGGGTCCTGTCCCAAACCAGTGATGCCAAACCCTTTTCAAAGGATGCAGACGGAACGGTATTGGGAGAAGGTGTTGGAATGCTTGTACTCAAGCGGCTTAAAGATGCTCAACAGGACAATGACAAAATTTATGCTGTCATTAAAGGCGTGGGAACCTCCAGCGATGGAAAAACCTCGGCAATATATGCCCCGGAAAAAAAGGGACAGATAAAAGCATTAAAAGAAGCCTATGACCAGGCTGGCATTGCACCTTCAACCGTGGAGCTTGTGGAAGCCCACGGGACTGGAACCCGGGTGGGAGACAAGGTTGAATTCACTGCATTAAAGGAGTGCTTTGACAACGTAAATTTAGAAGAATCCAGCAAAATCAAAATTTCCACTGCCAACCAAAACACAACAGCAATCGGTTCGGTTAAATCCATGATCGGACACACAAAGGCTGCAGCTGGTGCCGCCGGCATCATTAAAACCGCCCTTGCCCTTTACCATAAAGTGATTCCGCCCACACTGAAAGCTGACATACCAGATCCGGAACTGGATATAAACAACTCGGCTTTTTATCTGAATTCCCAGACAAAACCCTGGATACCCAAACCAGATGCTAATCACCCAAGAAGATCAGGCATCAGTGCCTTTGGATTCGGAGGCAGCAATTTCCATGTGGTTTTGGAAGAGTATGACCATGTCAAATCCCATGTATCCTGGGATGGATCTGTTCAGATACTTGCCTTTTCTTCCAACAAAAAAGATCAGCTTATTCAACAGGTAAATGCATTTAAAGAACAGATTCATTCTTATATTGATCCAAATTCTTATACTAATTCTGGTCCCGATTCTGGTCCCGATTCTGATCCCAATTTTGATGAAGAAGAAAAAAACCAGGCCATTGCCTGGCAGGCCTTTGAATCCAGGCAGCAATTTTCCAATGAGGATAAATTCAGACTTTTAATTGTTATAAAAAAAGATGATGATATCCCCGGACTGATTAAAAAAGCGCTCCTGGCGGTGACACATGAAGAGAGTTCCATTGGGCCAGTGTTTTTTTCAAAGGGAAAACCCACTGGTAAACTGGGCTTTATTTTTCCCGGGCAGGGAAGCCAGTATACAGGCATGGCAAAAGATCTGACTTCAGTATTTCCCGAAGCAATGGAGGCCCTTTCCCTTGCCCAGACCTGTTTTAAAAAAGAAGATAAAAACGAACCATACAAATGTCTCACCGATTATATTTTCCCCCCTCCCAAACATTTACAATCCAAAATATTGTCCGAAGAAGAACTGCGACAGACAGAAGTTGTTCAACCAGCCCTTGGTGCAATTTCTCTTGCCATGATAGATATTTTAAAACGATTCAAGGTTAGTCCCCAAATGACCTGTGGACACAGCTTTGGTGAATTATCTGCTCTCCATGCTGCTGAATGGCTTGATAGAAAAACCTTTTTAAACCTTGCCATTGCCCGGGGAAAATACATGGCTGCTGCTGGAAAAACCTATAAAGATTCAGGAAGCATGCTTGCTGTTCAAGCCCCGCTAAAAGAAATAGAAACGCTGATCATGGATGAAAAACTTGATCTTGTCCTTGCCAATAGAAACAGCAGTTCCCAGGGGGTTCTTTCCGGATCGACCCTTGAAATTGATAAAGCAAAAGCCCTTTGCAAACAAAAAAAATTAAGGGCTGTTAAACTTCCTGTGGCTGCTGCTTTCCACAGCAGACTGGTTAAAGATGCTGCAATACCGTTCAGGGAATATATTTCAGACAAGTCCTTTACTCCTTCCGGGATAGATGTCCTGTCCAATACAAAAGGCCTGCTCTATCCGGTTGATCATGACAGTATAGGGCAAATTCTGGGCGATCAATTGATGTTTCCGGTTGATTTTATCGCCGACATCGAACAGATGCACAAAAACGGGATTTCTACCTTTGTGGAAGTGGGTCCCAAAACTGTTCTGACCGGACTTGTAAAATCTATTCTGAAAGAAAAAAATATTAATGCGCTGTCCATGGATGCTTCGGCCGGGAAAAAATCAGGCATTGAAGACCTTGCACTGGCACTTTGCGCTATTGCTGCCAAAGGTTTTTTTGTGGACCTGAAGCAATGGGAAGAGCCAGTAAAGCAGCCCCAAAAAAAGAAAATAAAAGTGATGTTGTCCGGTGCAAATATAAAACCTGCCAGGATCCAGGATATCCCGCCCCGACCTGCCACATCAATGCAAAAAGAAAAAATAAATACACTGAAAAAAAAAATCCCAGCAAAACAAGACAGCTTCCACTGCCCCTTTAAATGGTGCCATGCACCTGGTCCATAAAGGGCTTGAAGCAATGCAGCAGCTCCAGGCTCAAACTGCCAGAGCCCATGAAAAATTTCTTGATACCCAGGCCCAGGCCAGCAAAACCCTGGCAAATATGATGGGGCAGACCCGGGAGTTTACTTCCATGGCTCCTGTTTCCACGAGTCCTGGTTCAAATGGTTCAGATGGTATATATTCATCCCCTGCTGCTTTTGCTGCGCCAGTTTCAGAGCCTGCTCCCCAAACTTTTGTGCCAGACCAGAATCACCCCAATGATGAATTTCAAACATGTGATACTCTGGAAAAAATTCAACCGGAAAAGATTCAACCGGAAAAAATCAAATTGGTAAAAACCCAATCCCCTGGTAATGTGATTCCCTTGGAGAAAACAAACCCGACACCTGAAATCCATGCCCAAATCAGGCCAGAGGTTTCTAAGGGTATTGAATCTGACCTTGCATTGCCTGTTAAGGATATTTTATTTAAAATAGTCAGCCAGTTGACAGGGTTTCCAGTGGAAATGCTGGAACCTGACATGGAAATTGAATCTGACCTGGGTATTGATTCAATTAAAAAAGTAGAGATTATCTCTGAGCTTGAAAAACAGATCCCTGAAGGCCAGAACCTGGATAGTGACCATATGGGATCTGTCCAGACATTAAATGATATCTGCCTTGCCATTGGGGTGGAAATGCCCGCCCCTGAAGAGGTTACAACCCCTTCCAGGTCTCGCCTGTTCCTGCTGCCAATCTTTCTGATGGTAATGACGATTCCGATAAAATCTTAAATATACTTAAAAACACCATCAGCGAGCTCACAGGCTTTCCAGTGGAAATGCTGGAACCAGATATGAATCTTGAATCTGATCTTGGCATTGACTCCATTAAGCGGGTTGAAATTTTGTCCAAACTTGAACAGGAGATGGATGAAAATAACATCATATCTTCCGATGACATGGCTGACTTAAAAACAATTCAGGACATTGTTCAGTTTCTCAACCCTGAAAATCAAAATGCTTCTATGGATACCGCCCAAAAAAAAACTTCAGTCACTACCGGAGATGAAAATTTAACCCATTTAAAGGCAGAACCGTTACAGAATGTGATTGTAAGGCAGGAAATCACCCTAAAAGAGTTTCCAACCAACCAGATCCGGTTTTATAATGGGGCAAAAATTGATCTGCCCCCTAAAAAAAAAGTTTATTTAACCCGTGACAATTCAAAAATAGCCGTTCATTTACAAAAGGGTTTTGAAAAACAGGGAATCCCTGCTGAACTTATTGATATCAGCCAGGGAGAGATTCCAGACCTGCCCGATGCTGCTGGCATTGTCATCATACCGGATTCATTTAAAAATCCAGATTCCCAGACAGCAAAAAAATTTTTAAAAAATGCTTTTAGTCTTTCACAGAAAAATGCACCTCATCTTATTTCTGCGGCCTCGGAAAAAGGGGCTTTTCTCGCAACCATCAGCTTCTTTGGAGGCGGATTTGGATTCAGTTCTCCTTTGTTCTCATCCAACCCGGTTTATGGGGGACTTGCAGGGCTTGCCAAGACAGCAGATCTTGAATGGAAAAGTGTGTTGTGCAAGGCTCTGGATATGCCGGACTCTGTTGAAAAATGTATTGAAAACACAGACGCTGCTGTGCCCCTGATGATGACCCATGGTAATGTTGAAATGGGCCTGGATGGTGACAGCTGCAATATTCCAACCCTTGAAACTCGGCAAATCCAGGAAGGAATAGTCAACCTTGGTAAGGATGATGTGGTGGTCATAACCGGCGGTGCAAAGGGAGTAACAGCAGAGTGTGCTGTCCAGATAGCCAGGGCATACTCACCCAGAATCATCCTTTTAGGTCGATCACCAGCATCTTTCCCAGAACCTGACTGGATTCAGGACATTACAGATCCATCTGGCATGAAAAAACAAATTCTGGCCCATGGCTTCAAAGACCAGAAACCCAAACCTGCTGATATTGAAAAACAATACCAGGCTTTTATATCCAATAGAGAAATTCAGTCAAATATTGACCGCATCAGAGCCTGTGGTTCCCCTGTAAAATATATATCAGCCGACATCAGAGACACAAAGGAAATAAAGAGAATTTTCAAAGAAATCCGCAAAGAATTCAGCGGAATTTCAGCTGTCATTCATGGGGCAGGAGTCTTGGAAGACAAGCTTATTATTGACAAACGTTCTGACCAGTTTAATCGTGTTTTTGATACCAAGGTAGAGGGTTTGGATGTACTATTGGCATCCACAAAAGATGACCCAGTTAAATATTTTGTCTCATTTTCATCCATTGCTGCCAGAACCGGCAATACTGGCCAGTGCGACTATGCCATGGCCAATGAAATTCTGAACAAAACTGCCCAGAAACTGGCCAAGGAAAAGCCTAATTGCAGATTTCTATCCATCAACTGGGGTCCCTGGGACGGGGGAATGGTTGATGATGGATTGAAACGAGAATTTTTAAAAAAAGGAATTGACCTGATCCCATTGGAACAGGGCGCTTTGCAATTGATTAAAGAAATGGGTAACCAAGACACAAAAACCATTGAAGTTGTTATCAGCGCCGATACTGCCCAGGATAAACCTGTAAAAGAACCAGTTCTGACAATGGTATTAAAACAGTTCTTTGGACAAGAGGCTTCTCCCATTGTTGAATCCCACAAGATCGCACAGGAACCAGTTGTTCCCTTTGCCTTGCAGGTGGAGCTTCTGGCCCATGCAGCTGAAAAAAACAATCCAGGCCTGATCTTTGCCGGCATGGATGATATGCGCCTGTTAAAAGGCATCAAATCCTTGGAAAACGGGATTCAGGTCCAGGCCAATCTTGGAAAATGCATTCCAGGGGAATCTGGATTCACAACCCCTGGTACTTTAACCTCCCTTGATAAAAAAAAGAACAGCGTTAAACATGCCAGTTCCATTACTATACTCAAAAACAGCCTGCCCAAACCACCGGTATTATCCAAGGCGGCATTCATGGATCTGCGCCCCTATAGCCTGTCAGTTGAACAGGCTTATGAAAATGTCCTGTTTCACGGGAAGGCTCTCCAATGCATCACTGCTATCAATGGAGTATCTGCCAAGGGAATTGAGGTGATAACCAAACTTGCCCCCAGACCGGAACAATGGTTTAAGCAACCCCATGGTAAAAAATGGGTTATTGATCCCATGATGCTGGATGCTGCATTCCAGGCAGCCATATTATGGTCCCATGAAACAAAAAAACAGGTTTGCCTGCCCAGTTATATGGCCAACCTCCGCCTCTATGTATCCCATGAAGAGCTCAAGGAAGAAGTTAAAATACTTTTTACAGTTAATGAAGAAACCCAGCATAAGATCAAAGGATATTTCACTTTTCTCAATGAAGCACAGACCGTGGTGGCCAGTATCACTGGATTTGAAGCCATTGTGGACCCCTCTTTAAAAGAAAAATTCAAAAGCACCCCCCTTTTTTCAAGGGAAAACATTCTGGCCTTTGCCCAGGGAAGTCCCTCCGAGGCCTTTGGAGACAAATATAAGATTTTTGACCACAAAAGAGAAATTGCAAGGCTGCCACGGCCACCCTATTTTTTCATGGACAGGGTACTGAAAGCAGATCATCCCCAATGGAAAATGCAACCTGGAGGATGGATAGAAACCCAGTATGATATTCCAGAAGATGCCTGGTATTTTACTGCAAACAAGGCCCAAACCATGCCTTTTTCTATCCTTCTTGAAATCGCACTTCAACCCTGTGGATGGCTTGCAGCCTATGCCGGTTCAGCCCTGCAGAGTGATGACAGGCTTCATTTCAGAAACCTGGGTGGAAAAGCCAGCATACTCCAAACCATTGGAAAGGATTCAGGAACTCTTACCATTAGAAGCCGGATGACCGATGTATCCCAGGCAGGCGGCATGATTATTCAGGACTTTGAAATGGAAGTTATAAATCATGGCAAACCTGTTTATACTGGTATAACCAATTTTGGATTTTTTACAAAAGAGGCGCTTTCCACTCAAATTGGCATTCGAAATAGCCAGCTGAAAAATGATGTTCCTTTGGAATCTGAATTTCCCCCTTATATTTTTGCAGATTCTGCACCAAATACGCCTGATGATAAAAATATCAGCGATGGTTCAGGTATGCCCTCCAATGCCCTGAGAATGATAGACAGTATTGAAATGATGGATTATGATGCAGGGCTTTACAAGAAAGGGTATATTAAAGCAGCTAAAAAGGTAAATCCAAAAGAATGGTTCTTTGATGCACACTTTTACCAGGATCCGGTTTGTCCGGGATCATTGGGAATAGAATCTTTTTTACAAATGCTCAGGTTTTTTCTTTTAAAAAAGTTCAATATACACACAAATGAATATGAGGTACAGATAACACCCAATCACACCCATGAATGGACATACAGGGGCCAGATTACTCCGGCAAATAAAAATATAGAAATTCACGCCCATATCAAGGAGATTTCAGACGCTTCAAATAAATACACCGTCACAGCAGATGGCGCTCTGACCATAGACGATATCTGCATTTATGAAATGAAAGATTTCAATGTGGAATTCATCCCGTTAACCCAGGCCGTTGACAAACAACTACTGGACAAAATCCCGGAAAAAAAATAAACGCTGATAAATTAGAAATTTTTCAGCCATAATATGACCTATACCACTCCACAAATTTATAGATACCCTGGTTCACGGATGTGGATGGCTTGAACCCTGTGTCTGCGATAAGATCATTGACATCTGCATAGGTTGCTGGGACATCCCCGGGCTGCAGTGGCAGATAATCAATTATAGCTTTTTTTCCAATAGCCGTTTCAATGGCCCGGACAAACTCCATAAGCTCCACGGGCTGATTGTTCCCGATATTATACAATTTATAGGGAACACGGGAGGAAGAAGGATTTGGGGAATCTGAAGACCAGTCAGGGTTTGGCTGGGGAATCTGTTTCATCACCTGGATCACCCCTTCCACAATATCATCAATATAGGTAAAATCCCTCTGCATATCCCCATTGTTAAATACCTGGATGGGCTTGTCTGCAAGAATGGCTTTGGTAAACAGGAAAAGCGCCATGTCAGGCCTTCCCCAGGGACCGTATACCGTAAAAAACCGCAGTCCGGTTGTGGGAAGATTATACAGATAGCTGTAGGTGTGGGCCATGAGTTCATTGGCTTTTTTGGAGGCTGCATAGAGACTGATGGGGTGGTCCACATTGTGGTGCACGGAAAAAGGCATACTGGTGTTGAGGCCATACACGGAACTGGAGGAGGCGTACACCAGGTGTTTTACTTTGGAATGGCGGCAGCCTTCCAGGATATTTCCAAACCCCACAAGGTTGGAATCCACATAGGAAGCTGGATTGTCAATGCTGTAGCGGACACCTGCCTGGGCCGCCAGATTGACCACGCAGTCAAAGGCGTTTACATCAAACAGGTCTTTCATGGCTTTTCTGTCCGCCATATCCATAAAAAGAAAATCAAAACGGTTCTCTGGCTTGTCCAGCAAGGCCAGTCTGGTTTTTTTTAAATTCACATCATAATAATCATTTAAATTATCAATACCAATGACTCCATGGCCCTCTTCCAGGAGACGTGCTGTGAGGCTGTATCCAATGAAGCCTGCTACTCCGGTGACAAGAACTTTCATAATTTTCCTTTTTAGTAAATCCATTTACCACAATTCCCAATGACCTGTAAAATAAACATACAAAGCCAAAGTGAAATTAGTGGTTCCATGGGCGATTATACAGGTCAGCAGATCTTTTCTCATGATCCATAAAATGGACATTAAAATTCCATAGGCAATGGATGCCGGCCATTCCGGAATGGTGTGGCCAAGGGCAAAAACAATGCTTGAAACAAGGACTGCCCAGATAGTCCAGGCGCCTGGTTTAACCTCTGCAATGTTTGATTCATCAAGGGCATTTAAAAGTGAGCCTTTGAGTTTATTCTTTCTGGCCCTATCTTTTCTGGTCTGGTCCCATTGCAGGGCAAGCCTGAATACATACCCCCGCATTGCAATCTCCTCAAAAACTGGGACAACAAGGGAAGCAGATACAAGCCTCAGATAAAAACCTGAATTGGACCAGGCAATTGTGTCGGGTTCTGTAAATGGGGAATAAAAAAGAATCCACAGACCCAGGCCCAGCAGACCTCCAGCCATGCCCCAGAGAATGGATATCACTGGTTTATTCGGGCCGGTCAGGGGCACATACCAGCGCCAGGCCCAGTAAAGAAGGGCCGGAACTACCAGGAGCCTGATGATATAGTTGATTTCAATGGGTATTATATTTTGAAGCAAGGAAGCAATACCGACGTAGGCAAGATAGGGCGCCAGGTATGGAAGCAGGAGGTCCCGGTTGATCAGTGTGGAGTTTTCAGCTTTTTCAGTGGTTTCCATTTGCGCTCGGTTTTTAAAAATATTATTTTTGCACAAAACCGCAAAGGCACAAAGGAATTTAGGTTCCTGGTGGCTTTGTGCCTTGGTGCAAGATTATATATTTCTTTACCATGAACCTGATATCAAAACAATGGAGGATAAAAAATTATAATAGACTTCACCATGATGTCCAACATTCACTAAAATTATTTCTTTGTCCATGACAACAAATTCAAGGGTAATACATATAGACTGGGAAAACTTACAAAGACAAACATCAAGGAAATAGATAGGCGATAAAATGATGATTTCTATTCAATCTGGGTACATAAACGATGAAAAGGGATAAGGGAAACTAAACTTCAGGGCAGATCAGAATATATGGGTGAACTGCTCCATTTGCTGATTCTTTCCCAGCCGTAGCGATCTTCCCAGCCCCTTCGCCTGTCTTTTATGGTAACACGATTTTCCGCCCTGGGATATCCAGGGCCCATATCCAGGATACGGCGGTCAACCGGTGATCTGCGGTCAATGGCACATCGTTTTGAATAAATACTTTTTACCTCAAACATTGGTTTTTCGTGGTGCTGTACTTGTTCTTTCATAATACATTGTCCTTGTATGATATGGTTACTGGTTACTCATTTGAGGTGCGAAACAGCGGAACAGAATATTTATGAGCCTTAGAAATTCCAGATCAAAGGAAACTTAATACTAATATTATATAAAATTTATCAGAATTGTCAAAATATTTTTTATAAATTTATACATTTACGGAAAAATCAATTTATCCAGTATAAGACCAAAAAACCAAGATTGTCCTGAAGACAGATCTCCATTCGGGTATGGAATAAAAATCCAGCCAAGGTGGGTTTCACAGCCATGGCAGATAACTATTTTCCAGTCATATCCCCTGAACCAGGTAAATTCAGAAGAGACTGGAGAGGCTGAGGCGCATCCCGGGGCAGAATCAAAGCATCCGATTTCAAAAACATGGCCATGGGGGTTGGCAAAGGTATGGGAAAAGGATCCGTCTTTCTGTATCTGGCAGGAGGGCCGGGTAATCTGGAAATTGCAGTTCCGGCAGATTATGACGGGTTCTTCCAGGGAAGAGGTCTTGGTCTTTTCCCTTGGTAAGACTTCTAAATCCTGTTTGGAAAAAATGTACAACTCTATCTCCCTATTTTTTCAGATCTCGATCCAGGAAATACAGGGTTGCCCCCACCGGCGCAAAGGACAGGAAAAGGATATTCAGCCAGGGGATAAGGAATAGAAGCCCGAAACCAGCATGGAATAAAAGATTCTGCTGTAAAAATCCAATGCGGTTCCTGAAGGGGAACATTCTCCGGGCCGGGACCAGGTCTGTATTGTCCCAGGCCAGAAAAATACAGGCGGTTATGGAGGAGAGAACAAAAACAATGGGGCTTATGGGGGTGAAAAGTCCTGCAAGCATTATGGCCAGGCTGATCAGGATCGGCAGAATTGCCCTGGGTATTTCCTGGCGGACCAGATAGACAAAGAGTCCAAGCCAGGAACCCTGGTCAACGGAAGCTTCTTGCCCTGTTATAATCCTTTCTGTGATTCTGGACATATAATCCATGATAAACACACCAAAAAACAATTGGGCAATCAAATAGGACACAACCATGGCAATGGCGGCCAGGAAAATTGACAAAAGCCAGGAAGTAAGATTCCAGAGATAAATAAGCCAGCCACTGTCAGGGGCCTTCCATATCAGGGCCAGAATTTCGTCATGCCAGTACAGGATTAATCCGGATAGAAAAAGGGTCAGGACAAAAACAACAAAAAAACGCAGCAGCCCAAGCATTAAAAGGGAAGGAGTTCTCATTGCCAGGGAAACTCCTTTGATATTGTATCTGATACCTGAAAAAAATCCCAATTTTTTATACCATCCTGTTTTTTTGTATTCCATTGAAGTTTCTTGTAAGATACTTACATATAGTATATTTTTTTACTATAGAAATATCCTTTTTTCAACTCAGGGAGTGTTTTTCCATGAAAATATATTATGTTGACGGAGAGTTTGTTCCTTCTGACAAAGCAGTCATACCCGTTGAGGACCTGGCTGTTATACGAGGCTATGGAGTGTGTGATATCATGCGGACCTACCAGGGGCGACCCTATTTCCTGGATGAGCATATGGATAGACTTGAGAACTCGGCCCGGAAGATTGGCCTGTCCCTACCCTGGACTTCCGTTGAAATCAAAGAGATTGTTCTTTCCACCCTGGACAAAAACCCTGGAATGGATGAAGCCAATATACGGATTGTGATAACGGGCGGGTCCAGTCCTGATTTTTTTTCACCCAATGGAAATCCCCGGCTCATTGTCATGGTAACCCCCATTCAAAAACTCCCGGGATTTTGGTATGCAAAGGGGATAAAAGTCATCACCCATGCCCAGGAAAGGGCTGTTCCCGATGCAAAGGTAATCTCCTATATCCCGGCTGCCCTGACCCTGAAAAAAGCAAAAAAGCAGAATGCTGTTGAAGCAATTTATGTAAACCAGAACAATGAGGCCCTGGAATGCACCACCAGTAATCTGTTTGCATTTTACGGCACCACCCTGGTCACCCCGGATCAGGGCATTTTAAAGGGGATCACCCGGAAACTTATTCTCTCCCTGGGATCCAGGTTTTTTACAATTGAAAAAAGGGCCATCCCCCTTGAGGAACTTCTACAGGCAGATGAGGTCTTTATCTCGGGCACCAATAAAGGGGTGGTCCCGGTGATTCAAATTGATGAAACCATGATTGCCGATGGAAAACCCGGAAGGAACACCCAAACCATTATCCAGGCCCTGGATCAGCATTCAATGTACTTTATGAAAAAAAACAAGGAGATGAACACCTGATTTCTGGTCAAACGAAATAAAGCCCCGGACAAACTGATTCGTAATCTGATTATAATCCCGATTATATGCCGGGACAGGTGATGGCATCATGGTGTGTGGGGATGCATTGGATCAAATAGGTAAGGTCCCTGGAAAACTCCTTATAGGAAACATGGTTCCGCTTCTGTACGATATCATTACAGAGCTTGAATTGTTTTTTGTAAAAATCAAAAAAAGGAATATATTCCCTTGTCTTTACCCAGTCTGAATTAATTTTTTCCCTGGCAATTTTCTGTATTATAGGGGTGTCTTTGGAAATCAGGGCATTCTCCAATATTTTTATTATCTTATCCGAGGTATGAATCCCGTCCCTGACACCACTGCTTTCCAGTCTGGATGCCGTGTTTACTGCCCTGCCAAGGGCTGTGACAATTTTTCTTTTTTTGTTTCCCAAGGGGCCCACCAGGGCGGTTCCACTTTCCAGGCCTGCCCTGAAACGAAGGTCAAGCCCGTGATTTTTCATCAGGGTGATCACCCTGTTATCCCGGTCCATGGGATGCCTGCCAAGTTTCAGCAGATGGATATCATTAAAAACAGAGGACAACAGGCATGTCATGAGCATTACTCTCTCCCCAAGCCCAAGGGAAATTTTTTGTTCGGGGTCATCGAAAATAGAAATATTCTGAAAAAAAACAGAATCCCCTATAATATTATCCACCCGGCAGGCAAACCGGGCGGCATTTTCTGCGGCTATTTCATGGCAGAGGTTTAAAACCAGAAAATAATCCCTGGGCTTTAAAGAATTTCGAAGGAGGGCAGAGCCCACCATATCCATGAATGCATACACCCCGTCCGGGATGCTCATGGGACTCATATTCAATTGTCTGGCCGTCACCCCGCCCACTGCCCTGAGATATTTTTTCTGGGCCTCAAGTTCTGTTTCCTTTTCCCTTAGAGTGTCTGCCATTTTTCTAAGTTTTCTTTCCTTGCGCCAGATTACCCTGGCCGCTGGTTTTCCACTGGCACGTCCCAGGTAAACCAGGGATGCCTTCTGGATGGCAGAAATGAGGATATCCAGCCTGTCTGTAAGCATCTGCTCATGGGAAAAGCACCCATTGGCCCTGGTAACCAGATACTCATCAACGGTATTAAAAACAATGGCCCCATAATCCGGAATATAAGCCGCGATAAAATTTTTCGATCGAAACTGCCTTACAATATCTCTGTTGACCCTGATATCTGGAAGAGTTTTAAAAAGGCTGCCGTCATAGGAAATAACAGAAGCATTGGAAAACCTTGAATCAGGACCTGATACAGAATCAAGTACAGTGCCAGGCACAGGGCCAGATACAGGATCCGATCCCATGCCGGGGCCGGAACCAGGCTCGATGCTGAAACCGGAGCCGGGAGCAAACTTTGACCAGGGAATATCGCCAATATCCGGCTTGCTGCTGGAACCAAGATTTTGTTCCAAACCTACATTGTCCTGATTGTCAGTGTCCTGATTGTCAATGATAAGGATTTTAATGCCTTTTTCATAAAAATCCTGGTGATTCCTCAAAACATAGGAAATCACCCCTTCATTTTCAATTCTATCGCCGAATCCATTGGTTCTATACAATTTGATGGGGGAAAGTTTTTTAAACTTGACAAGGGGCTTGCCAAATGTCTTTAAGAACAAACCATATAAACCTTTTCCGTCAAATTTATGCATCACTCCCCTGTCCCATTTTCTTGGCGGTAGAAAATTGGAAAGGGTGTGATCCGTACCAAAAACCAGTCCAGTATGCCTTGCTCCCATCAATTTAAGGGAAAAAGAAAGCAGGTGGGGCAGAACATTCTTTTTGTGAAAAATCTGGGTTTCAAATTTATGGATATCAGGTAATTCTTGATTCATTTTTAAACCCGGCTTTTGAAAAGGGTGTTAAAAAATACTCCATTCTTGATTTGTCTTGATTTGATTTGTCTTGATTTGATTTATCTTGGTTTAATTTATCCGGCATTAATTTATTGGGGTTTGATTTATAAAAAAGATTCTGAAACAATGCGATCTCCTTTTGCCGGAAAGAGACCATGGACCCGATAAAAAAGACATGATAAATTCGGTACACATTTTCCGAAACAATCTGTAAAAGTTTGTCCTTATGGATTTCCATCCTGAAGATCCAGTCAGCCAGGGTTTTGATATAATGGACCCTGAAATTTTCTACGTTCAGGAGTTCAAACCCTGATCCGGCTGCAAAATCAATAAGATCCTGCTGGAACATCAGTTCTCCACCGGGAAACATATAGGTGTCTAAAAAGGTATTATTATATCCTTTTTTCCGGGGAGTATTGGTGGTGATGGTATGCTGGAGGAAAAGTCCGTCTTCTGCAAGGCAATTGTACACAATTTTATAAAAATGTTTCATATTTGCCCGGCCCACATGTTCAGACATTCCCACACAGGAAATTTTATCAAATTGTTTTTCCCCCAAATCCCGGTAATTTAAAATTTCTATGGAAATCTGATCTTCAAGGCCCTGTTTTTGAATCCATTGGTCGGCATATTTTTTTTGCTCCAGGCTCAGGGTAATACCTGTAACACGGACATGATAATGCTTTGCCGCATAAACGGCAAAATTCCCCCAGCCCGATCCAATATCCAGGAGGTGGTCTCCTTTTTTCAGCCTCAGTTTCCTGCAGATAATATCCATTTTTTCATTCTGGGCCTGGGACATGGTGGTATCCCTGGTGGCATAGTAGCCGCAGGTATAGCCCATGGTACGGCCCAGGAACAATCGATAAAAATCACTGGGAACATCATAGTGATATTCAATGTTTTTTTTCTCTTTTTCCCGAATCTTGACAAAAAATTGAAAAAACCGCTCCTTCAGGCTCCTGGGCTGGTCCGTATACAGCAGTTTATCGCAAACCAGTTCATATAATTCCCTGATACTGCCGGACACATCAAAATAGCCTTTAATATAGGCTTCTCCCAGGGAGAAAGCGTCTGGGAATACCAGGGCATTGAAAAATTTATGATCTTTGATGAGAAGCTGATGCCTGGCATTGCCGGAAATGGTTGTATATTTTTCCCCGTTGTGATCAACAATCTCAATGGGAATCATTTCCTGCTTCAGGGTCTGGATAAATTTTTTAAGAAAGACCCTTTCTTTACCCGGTATAAATTGTGATGGTATAAGCTTTGACACCCTTGCAAGAACTGATTTCATGATACCTCCTTTGCATGGTTGGAAGAATGTGCAAACGATAACTATGAAATTTTTTCAGTGTAGGCCTATTATATAAAATTATTTTAAAAATAAAAGAACTAAATTTAAAAAATAATCTTTATCCCAGGGCCTTTAAGATCTGTTTGGTTTCCACAAGGGCTTTGGAGATATTGTTTCTTTTTTGCCCCAGATGGATCTGTATGCTGTCTTTTTTCACATATTTATAGGAAACCATGGGTTTTAAAATTTTATCAATGGATTCCAGGGAAGTTTTCATATGGGCCTGGGAAAAGGAGAGCACAAGGGAGTTGGGGTTAATATCCAGGCGTTTGACCCCGGCTTTGACGGCAAATATCCTGAGCATTATTTTCAACAGCATGTTTTCTGCTTCTTTGGGGAGTCTGCCGTACCGGTCCAGCAATTCCTTTTTCATGTCTGAGATATCCCCAAGTTCTGTCAGCCTGGACAATCGCCGGTAAAGGGTCAGGCGCTGCTCCACAGATTCAATATAATGGTCTGGAAACCCGGAAGACATGCTGGCATTGATTTCAGGGTCCAGGGGTTCAATGGACTCTTCACCCTTGAGATCATGGACTGCCTGATCCAGGAGTTTTAAAAACATATCATAGCCCACTGCGGCAATGTGTCCGGACTGAGAAGCTCCCAGGGCGGTTCCTGCCCCCCGGATCTGGAGATCTTTCATGGCTATCTGGAATCCTGAACCCAGGTCCTTATGTTCCATGAGGGCAGACAATCTTTTTTTAGCATCTTTGGTCAGCCTTGATTCATCGGAAATAAACAGATGGGCATAGGCCTGGTGATCTCCCCTGCCGATCCTTCCCCTTAGCTGATAAATCTGGGAAAGACCGAAACGTTCTGCCTTGTTGATGATCATGGTATTTGCAGAGGGGATATCCAGGCCGGACTCAATGATTGTGGTGGCAACCAGAACGTTGATCTCAAAATTGACAAACTGGAACATCACCTTTTCCAGTTCAGCCTCGGAAAGCCTGCCATGGGCAACGCCGATTTTAGCATGGGGAACGATTTTCTGTATATTATCGGCCATCTTAAATATGGTTTTGATATTATTGTGGACAAAAAACACCTGGCCCTTTCGTGATAATTCCTTTTCCACTGCATCCTTGATAATGGTATCTTCATATTTTGAAATATAGGATACAATGGGCTGGCGGTCGGCCGGGGCCGTGGTAATCACGCTGATATCCCGCATGCCTGTTAAAGAAAGGTGCAGGGTCCTGGGAATGGGTGTTGCGGTCAGGGCCAGAACATCCACGGTGTTTCTCTTTTTTTTCAGAATTTCCTTATGTTTAACACCAAACCTCTGCTCTTCATCCAGGACCAGCAGCCCCAGGGACTTGAAATCCACATCTTTTTGCAGCAGCCTGTGGGTGCCGATGACAATATCCACCAGGCCGGCAGCCATTTTTTTTAATATCCGGGTCTGTTCCTTACGGGTCCTGAACCTGGACAGACATTCAATCTCCACAGGGTAATTTTCAAACCGCTCTTTAAATGTCAGCAGATGCTGTTCCGCAAGAATGGTTGTGGGTACAACAATGGCCACCTGTTTCCCGTCATTTACCGCCTTAAAGGCAGCCCGGATGGCCACTTCTGTTTTTCCATATCCCACATCTCCGCATACGAGCCGGTCCATGGGAATATTGGATTCCATGTCCAAATGGACATCATCAATTGCCTTGAGCTGATCCCGGGTCTCTTCATAGGGGAAAGAGGTTTCAAAATCATTGTAATAATTGTCCGGCAGGCTGAAGGCAAATCCCTTGTTGACCTTGCGGCTGGCATAGAGATCCAGAAGATCAGCAGCCATTTTTTCCACCTCAGCCTTGGCTTT
>NBML01000033.1 GCA_002085465.1 Desulfobacteraceae bacterium 4572_89
GCTTGGTCAGATTCGTTTTTTGATTTTGATTTGAAGGTTTACCTATGACATAAATAGGTAATTTTGTATATAAGTTTCAGAAAAAAACATGGGAAAATATTATATTTTACCCTGGTTGAAACCACCGAAACAGTGTCAGAAAGCCTGGATTTTCATATAAATCCCGCCATCTCATTTTGACCCATCCTTTGATATTTTTGGTAATATTTTTTGGTAATATTGTTCGGTGAAACACAAAATTAAATCTTAGTTAATAAATTCTTTTCTTTGCGAAATTCAAAATAAAATTTGCAACCTATAAGCAAGAGGATTATATTCAAAAAAAACCAATCAAAAAAAACAAAAACCTAGGGAAAAATTACGTTTGAAAGAATAAGCCCGAAAAAAGCAAAAAACATACCCGTGATAGAGATCCCATGATCTCTTCTACAAACGGATTGATAAACATCTTTAAAGATGTGGATGTAAAAATTCAGACAAAGGATTTCGCCATGAATCAATATCCAGCCCTGGATGAAAAAAAATCAGATCCTGCTTGTGAAGCTGACAAGCTCAAACAGGACATCTACCATAATATTCGATTCAATCTTGGGCTTGATCCTGAGGAAATGAATAAATACTCCTGCTTTATGGGACTTGCCTTTAGCTTGAAAGACAGGTTGATCAGCCAATGGATCAAAACCCAGAAGTCCTGCAGGAAAAATTTTTCCAAACGAATATTTTATCTTTCTTTGGAATTTTTGCCGGGAAGATTTCTAAAAAATTACCTGATCTCCCTGGATCTGGAGGATACTGCCCGAAAGGTCCTGTCAGATCTTGGATTTGACTTGGACGTCCTTGAAGAAGAGGAATGGGATCATGGTCTTGGGAATGGCGGGCTAGGCCGTCTGGCCTCCTGCTATATGGACTCCATTGCAAGGTTGAGGCTGCCTGGATATGGGTATGGCATACGCTATGAATTCGGAATTTTTTACCAGGTTTTAAAAGATGGATTTCAGCAAGAAAAAAGTGATAACTGGATGCGCAGGGGAAACCCCTGGGAAATTATCCGCTTTGAAAATATCTATAAAATAAAATTCTACGGCCAATCTGAATCTTACACAGACATTCACGGCAATGAAAGGTATCATTGGATAAACTCAGATAATGTCATGGCCATGGCCTGTGATATTATGATTCCGGGCATTCATGATGATTTTGTTACCAATATGCGGTTATGGACTGCCAAATCCAGTCGTGGGTTTGACCTGGAGTTTTTCAACCATGGAGACTATATGGGAGCTTCAGAAGCAAAAATTTTAAGCGAATCCATTTCCAAAGTTCTTTATCCCAATGATGAAATGGAAAAGGGAAAGGAACTTCGGCTCAAGCAGCAGTATTTTTTTGTTTCGGCAACACTCCAGGATATTATACGTCAATACTTGATTGATCATAAATCTTTTGACAAATTTTCCGACTGGGCTGCCATTCAGCTGAATGATACCCATCCATCCATTGCCATCCCGGAACTTATGCGTTTGTTCATGGATGAAAAAGGGCTGAGTTGGGATGAATCATGGTCCATTTGTAAAAAAACCTTTTCTTACACCAACCATACTGTACTGCCCGAAGCCCTTGAAACATGGACGGTGAATTTAGTAAGAAACCTTTTACCAAGGCACCTGGAAATAATTTATGAAATAAATCGACGTTTCCTTGATGAATTGAAATATATATATCCTGATCAACCAGAGTTGTCTGACAGGATGTCAATTATTCAGGAAGGAGATGTGCCAAAGATCAAAATGGCCCATTTGGCCATCATTGGCAGCCATTCGGTCAATGGAGTAGCAAAATTACATTCCAAGATCTTAATGACCCGTCTATTTAAAAAATTTAATCTCATGTATCCGGGCAGGATAAAAAATATCACCAACGGAATCACTCCCCGGCGATGGCTCTATCAATCCAACCCAGGTCTTTCAACACTCATAACTTCTGTCATTGGTTCTGACTGGATATCCAATCTGGACCATCTTAAAAACTTGATTCCCTATTCTAAAGATCCTTTATTTGTATCCAAATGGAAAAAGGCCAAGCTGGCCAACAAGGAAAAACTGGCAAAATATGTTTTACGGAAAACCGGCATAGAGGTCAATCCCAATGCCCTCTTTGATATCCATGCCAAGCGCATGCATGAATACAAACGCCAGCTTCTCAATATCCTCCATGTGATTCTGCTTTATAATCGTATCCGCCAAAATAAAGAAACCCGTGAAATTAACCGCTGCTTTTTTTTTGCAGGGAAAGCAGCCCCGGGCTATTTCCAGGCAAAACTGATAATCAAACTGATCACTTCTGTCTCAGAGACCATTAACAAAGATCCCGAAATCCGGAAAAAGCTCAGCTCTATATTTCTACCCAACTATTGCATTTCCCAGGCAGAAAAAATCATTCCCGCAGCTGATATTTCCCAACAGATCTCCACAGCCGGGCTGGAAGCATCCGGCACAGGCAATATGAAATTTGCATTGAACGGGGCCCTGACTATTGGAACTCTGGACGGTGCCAACGTGGAGATCATGGAAGAAGTTGGAAAAAACAATATGTTTATTTTTGGGCTTACAGCCGATGAAGTTGCAACAAAAAGACAGGAAGGATATGATCCTGGAAAATATTATGAAGAAAACCAGGAACTCAAAGAAATTATTCATATGATTGATTCAGGATATTTTTCACCGGGAAAGCCCCAATTGTTTAAACCCATTGTGCATTCCCTTCTGGACCAGGGAGATTATTACCTGGTGCTGGCTGATTTTGCAAATTATGTTAAGACCCAGCAGGCGGTTGCACTGGCATATCAGGATCAGAATCAATGGACACGGATGTCCATATTGAATACAGCCAATATGGGAAAATTTTCCAGCGACCGGGCGGTTCTGGAATATGCGAAAAACATATGGAGAGTAACCCCTGTTCCGGAATAGGATAATTAGGGACTTATTCTGATAATTTGTGTATCACCCTGGCGAATTCGCTTGTTCCCCAGGCCTGGGCATCACACCCCCTTGGCGTATGGGGGAAATCTCCATCAAGGATTTCAGGGATATATCCTGCAGCACCTTTTCTCATTAAACCAATCACACTTCCCAGCCATGCCAGACAGGTGGGATGAGATTTTTTACCAAAGGCTTTTGCCCATGCCTCACAAAACACGGGAAACAGCCAGGTCCATGCGGTTCCATTATGGTAGGCAGGCTTTCTCCGGGTATCTTCATCCCCTTGGTATTTCCCGGAATAAGGGGCATGGGGATCTTTTATTGCTGTTTGATTCCAAATAATATTGATGGGAAATTCAACCCTCCGGTCAGCAAGGCTCCTGACTGCTCCGGGAACAAGTAATTCCTGACAGGTTTCAACACATTTTCGGGCAATGTTTTTATCCTTTATCACATCAAGTGTAACCAAAAACAATTGGTTGGGTCTAAGGGCATCATCCGGGGCTGCATTTTTGGCACAACCACCAGGATCGTGTGAATGAAGGCAGTCGGAAAAAAAACCTGCTCTTTCATTATAAAAAAGATCAGAAATGGCATTTTGTACAATTTTACCTTTTTTCTGCCAGTCTTTTTGATTGGGTGCATCCACCAACCCCAGAAAAACCAGGGCATTATACCATAATGCCTGGATTTCCACAGGATAGCCCTGGCGTGGAGACCCTGCAGGGAAATTGGTATCCATCCATGTAAAATGGGACGGACTGTACAGGAGCATGGTTTCAGAATCTGCCTTAACACCTGTTTTCGTCCCTTTTATCAGGGAATCTGCCATTGACAGCAAAATATCCAGAACCCTGCGGTTATCCAGTTTTTCCTTTAAAAAATCCTGGTTCCCCTCTTTTTCGACCAAATCCCTGCAGCAGGAAAAAAACCATAATGGTGCATCGGAGGTTTCAATATTTCCAGCATCCTGGCCGCAGATCATATTGGGAAGAGTACCATTGCTTTCAAACCGGCCAAACAATCTTAATATGGCTTTGGCTTCTGAAAACCGTCCCAGCTCAATCAGACTTCGGCAAAAGATAAGGCTGTCCCTTCCCCAGTCCAGGAACCAGGGAAATCCAGCAATCACGCTTTTTTCTTTGCCACGATCCACAATAAAGCTGTCAAGGCTTTTATATACTGCCCTGGACAGGGGCATTGCTTTTTCAAAGTTGAATAATTCATGAGTAGTACTATTTTTAGTAAAAGCCATTTCTGGATTTTGGTTATCCTGATTTTGGTTATCTTGATTTTGGCTATCCATTACAGCAGCATTCAGCACCATGCTTTCACCTCCCAGGCAGGAAGATGTAAAATATCCCGGGCTGAAAAGATCAGATTCAGGGTCAAGACCTCTTTGAGCCTCCAAGGGGCGGCGGACCATATAATGCCATTCAGGTTCATGGACAAATTTGCCCCTGTTCAGGGTAATGCCAAGGGTTTTTCCCCTGGAAAGTGAAAATAAAAACCCTTGGTCAAAGGTTGAGATAGACTTGGGCCATTGCTTTTCAGGCCCTTTATATGCTTTGACGGTTTCATGAAAGCTCCTGTCTTCGATATCCGGTCTCATGATAATGGTCACTGGTTTATCATCATTTAAAAAAAGAAGATTATTCTGGGAGGAGTTCTCTCTTACCAGGGACAGGCAGACATGATTCTCCTCCGGATCAATGAAAAGATAAAGGGTTACAGCATAATACCTGCCTTCGGATGTGGGAACATGAAACAGCCATTTACCACCATGGTCATAGGAAAATGTAAATTTTTCAAGACAATCCAATGTAAGTTCCCTTGAATAGCCCTGGAAGATGGCCCAGATTCTACACCTTGAAAACACCATCCACCTGTTTTCCGGCATTGTTTTGTCCATATTTGCGCCAAGGAAAGCATCATACCTGCTGTCAAGCCTGCCCCACCAGGCAGCAGCCCTCATCATACCGCCTCTGGTGGTTGTACCCAATAATTTCAAAAAAGGGGTTTTTACAATCTCCTTTCTTGTAAAGGATGAACTCATAGAAAGGTCACGACCCGGGGCAAGGTATAATAATGAAGCCGTTTCAATCTGAGTGCCAGCGGATTCAAATACCCGCAGGTTTAAGGTATATTCTTTATGAAAGTGCCTAATTTTTCCCGGGGGGAAAAGAGCAAAAAATCCTTTTTTGTCCTTTGTGGGGATTCCTTCTTCATATCCAATGGATTTTTTTGGGAATCTTTTGCCGGATATCTGATTTGACTTGAATTCATCCAGAATTTCTGCCCTGAACCCGGTCCTGCATTTGATAAGAAGAAAAAACCCCGGGGGCACCATTAACTGGCGTTTTTTATCCCTTTGAAAATCAAATACAATCACCCGGCTCTCCTTTGATTCCTTATTTAGAGAACGTATGAATTCAATTGGATCATCTGCAAAGGCCAAAGCCTCTTGCTGGACATTAATGCCTTTTATATTCTTGTACCCTTTGAAAATTGTGTAAACCAATAACATTTTTGCTTTTAATTTTTGAAAATACACCCTTTCCGGCATCTGGCTTTTATTATGCCTGTTTTGTTCAAGAAGATTTAAATCATCAGGGTCTGGTGTCAAGGCCAGGGCCTCTCCCGGAGCCAGCCTTATAACACAATTATCATTTGTATTTTGAATTTTGATTTCTGCCTCTGAGATCAAATCATAGAACACTGTTTCTTGAATACCTGAATCTTGTCTTATCCAGGATGCTTCAAGGGGATTTTCACAATCCAGATTAATTAAAATCAGAAGTTTTTTATCCATTTGTTCATTGTGCCTCAGCAATACCAGGCACTGGCATTGATTTTTCTGAATCAATTCAAGCCGGGTTTCTCCGAAAAAGGCAGGATGGGTTTTTAATATGAGGTTCAGCCTGGAAATATGATCTACCTGATTTGTCCTGCTTCCCCAGTTGAGGCTGGCAGATCCATGGACATCAATTTTTTGAGAGGCAAACCATTCCACACCATTAGCAAATCCAAATCCCCCGCCCACAGAACAAAGCGCACAAAGGGAGGTTCTCATTTTTGCATATTCCATTGAAATTACAGCCAGGCGGTTATTGTCATGGGTTTCTGCAAAATGAATGGTGTGGCCGCTTGTCCGTGATATATCATAGGCAAGGGGAAGATAATTTGAAATCTCTTCCTTTGAATAATTCTGAAACAATTCAGAATAGGCCCAGTTGAAATTCGCCCTGCCCAATATTTTTCGCGTTGTTGCAATCAGCCCGCCAAGGCCTTCCAGGAAAAAAAGCGTTTCAGGATATTCAAGCCTTACCTTGGCAACAATATATTCCCAGGCTTCTACAGGAACCATGTAACCTGCATCGCACCGAAACCCGTCAACGCCCCTGTGGCACCACAACAAAAAAACATGGGCCATATATTTCCAGAGATCCACATTTGTATAATCCAGTTTTGTCAAATCAGCCCATACAACTCCCCAGGCACCAGGAGCCTCAATCTTTCCGTCTCCACCCCTGACCAGCCATTCCGGATTGGTTTCATGGATGGATGCTGCCCATCCGGTGTGATTAATGGCAATATCCATAAACAAATATCCATTATGGTAATGAACCATGTCCACCAATTCCATGAATTGTTCCAAAGGGGTTGCCCTGGGATCAAACTCAGCAAGGGCAGGATCAACCTGGGTAAAATCAAGGGAGGCGTAGGGGCTGCCAAACCGCCCCATGCGGGCATAGGTGGTTGGGGTGGGATGTATAGGCAGCAGTTGCAGGACACGGCAGCCAAGATGGGAAAAAATAAATTCCACCTGTTTTGTAAGATCCCTGAATTTCCCTGACTCGGGAATAACCGTATATCCCTTTGCATCCAGTTGTTCTATCATTGGTAACAATTCTTTTTCTTCGGCCATACTGGATTTGGACCTGCCGAACTGACGGACAAAGGCATTATAAATGATATTGCCGCAGCATGTGCCTGCCGGCTCTACATTGAAAATACAATTATCCCCACGGGGCCAGATGGGAGCGGTGCTTTTTTCCGGGATAAAAAAACATTTTGCCTGGAAAAATCCAGTCTGGAGCAAGGGAAGGATAATTGTAAAGACAAGATCGCTTTCAGGCTCCATTTCAATGTCATACCAGGCTTCATCCAGTTTTATTTCATTTTTTTCTATACGTCCTATAATTTCTTTTTGTGAAATCCCTGCAGAACCAAGATTGGTTCTCACCCATGCCTTCCCTTTGACCCCGAAGGAAAGGGTCAATTTAAAACTTAGGCAATCTCCACAATACATGACCCGGGATTCCCCGGGAAGGGGCAATTGAGTAATCTCTGGAAATGTTCCCATAATAGTTTTTCTATCCTCCAGTCATCCTGGGATACTATAATAAAAAATAGACAAACTCAAGAATGGAGGATAATCCCTAAAAATTTCCGGGTTCGGGACCGAAAAAAACAATGCTTGATTTTTTTTAAAAACCCAATAAAAATAACTTGTCTTTCCAGCTACTTTATATTAATTGAGATATCTTTTTTACGATTCGAGGCAATGAAATGAATTTTCAAAACATAAGTTATTCCGTCCCCTGGAACCTGTTTCTGATCACCGCGGGCAATCTTATCCTTGCCCTGGGACTCAAATCCATTATCATTCCCCACGGCATGATCACGGGAGGATTTTCAGGCCTTGGCATTCTATTGCTATACTATACCGAATCATTGACCCCTGGATTATGGTACCTGATCCTGAATATCCCGGTCTTTATCATTGGGTGGAAATTTGTCAGCAAACGATTTCTATACTATAGCCTTTTTGGGATGGTTACCCTGACCATCCTCATTGATCTTGTCAATTTTAAAATTGATATCACAGACCCCTGGCTGGCCACACTTGCCGGAGGGATACTTGTGGGAACCGGTGCCGGCATTGTTTTCAGATCCCTGGGCTCCGGTGGCGGCAATGACATTATCTCCATCCTGCTCAACCAGAAATTCGGCATCCGCATTGGCACCTATAACTTTTCATTTAATTTTGTCCTCTTTCTTTTCAGTTTCGGAACCCTGAACACAGACCTGATCCTTTATTCCATGGCAGCAAGCTATATTGCTTCCCAGGTGATTGAATATTGTATAACCCTGTTTAACCAGCGAAAAATGATCATCATTATCTCCAGAGAACCAAAAAAAATTACAGACCAGATCCTCCACAAACTCAAACGGGGGGCCACATTCCTTAAAGGGGAAGGCGCCTATACCGGCCAAAACAAAGATATCATCCTCACCGTAGCCAACACCTTCCAGATCAAACGAATTGAAGAAATCGTCTTTGGCATAGATCCGGAAGCTTTCATGATCACTGAGAACACCTTTAATGTTCTGGGCAAAGGATTTTCCCAGAGAAAGGTTTATTAAGTCCCAGAGAAAAGTTTATTAAGACTGGTGATAACATAGACCCCTGCTGCCCATTGTCAAAAATTTAATTCATCCTCCTGAAAATAACTATTCCAGGCAATAGGTTTTTCCCTCCTGGACCAGGGGCAGGGGAGCATTGGCCAGAAATGGAGTGTGATATACCAGGACCTTACCGGATATCTCCTGCTGCAGCAGTTCAACCTGTTTCCAGTGGGTGTGCACGCTGGCTGGATTATCAAAATCCACTTCATGGAAAATAAGGTCACAATGGGCAAACCATTGGGGCAAAAGTTCTTCCCGTTTAAGAACCCCATTGATGGTTGCGTCCAGCTTGGTATCACCGGAAAACCCCAGGGTTTTCCCATTGGCCGAAATTCTAAGCCCCAATGTTCCATAGGGAAGAAAATGATGGTTCCAGCGGGAATTTATCTGAATTGAATCCAGCTCCAGCAGGGTTCCCGGAGAAAGGGGTATAAAGTTCACCAGGGCATTGAAGCCGGGGCAAAATGGTGTAAACTGTTTTTTAAGCTGCCCGTAGATACTGGAAGCAGTTATCAGGTTCAAGGGGGTTTTGGTATATTCAGCCCGTTTAAGGCAGGCAGAAAATCCCTGGATATGATCTTCATGGTTATGGGTGATAAGGATGTGGGTAATATCGTCCCAGTGAACTCCATGGCGCGCCAGAGTGTGGGCCGGAAATCCGCAGGGATCGATCCAGATCACCTGTTTGTAAAAACGGACAATAAAACTGGCAACAGTACCCACAAATCCATTTCCCGTACCCACAGCCTTGATTTCAAGGGCCTGCCTGGGTTTTGAATCTGTTGGCACCTTGGCAAGAACCTTTTCAATTTGACTATCCGGATTTTGGGAGGGTGTAAATTCAAGCCTGTCATAGAGAACTTTTCCATGATCTGACAGAACGATATTGCCTTTGCCAAAATCAATTTTTAATGGACCATTCTCGTATATCGGGGCAGCAATATGCCCTTTGAACCAATTATCCAGCCAGCGTTTTTTCATGATGGATATACGCTTGGGATCAAAAAAATAAGAAAATGTATCATTTAAATTATAATACATCTGGCTGAGATTGACGGACTTTCCCACATAATGTTTTCGAATGCCCCCTTTGACCTGGGCCTGCCAAAGCACGAACTCCTCTCCGGTATGATTATCCCCGGCCATGGACCCCTCCCAGTCAGGAACAACTACAATTTCTTCTCTGAATCCGTGAAGGGTAAGAAACTTTGAAATATCCGGCATGCTCCCCATACGCACCACTCCCCTGGAGGTTTTTATGAGATCCACATACATTCCGCAGTTTTCAATACGTTTTACATCTCTGGTCACCTGGGTTAAACAATTACAGGTCATCTCACTGTCTCCTATGGTTGATGTAAATGTTTACATTAATAATATAATTCAGGGTCAAGTTTCAAGTATTAAAAATCAATAATATAAAATAAAATTATGGTATTTATTTTAGAGACTTATAAAAGTTTATTCCCTTTAATTAAAAAAGATATTGACACATTACCCCGGGGGTGGATATATAAATGTAAACGTTTACAGAGGAAGACATGAGTACGATTCTTGACGTCGCAAAAATAGCAGGGGTTTCCACTGCCACGGTCTCCAGGGTCATTAATTCGCCGGACACGGTTCGGGAAGAAACCCGGGGGAAAGTCACCCGGGCAATGAAGACCTGCAACTACAAATACAATGCCCTTGCCCGTGGTTTTGCAACCAAACAGTCCAACACCATAGGGCTGATCATTCCGACCATCAATAATCCCGTGTTTGCAGAATCCACCCGGGGAGTGCAGGATTGCGCAAACCAGAAGAAAATCCAAGTCATTTTGGGGAATACTTACTACCGGTATGAACAAGAGGAGAGCCTGGTTGAGACCTTGAGAGAAAAGCAGGTGGACGGGCTGATTATCACCACCACCAATCCCAGGGGCTCCATCCTTAATATACTCCTGGATGAAGAGTTCCCCTTTGTCCTGCTCTACAGCACCGTAAAAAAAGGTCCCTTGTCTGCAGTGGGAATAGACAATTTTAAGGGTGGATACCAGGCAACCGAACACCTGATAAAGCTCGGCCATGTCCGCATCGGCATGGTTGCTGGAATTTTTTCCAAATCCGACAGGAGTTTTCACAGGTGGCACGGGTATAAGCAATGCCTTAAAAACTATGACATTCCCTATGACAAAAACCTTTTGGAACAAACAGAATATTCCCTTACCGGAGGAAGGGATTCGGCAAAAAAACTTCTTTTCCGGCCCAATCCGGTCACCGCTGTTTTCTGTTCCAATGATTATCTGGCCCTGGGGGCCATGAAGGGCGCAAGGGAACTGGGCTTGAATCTGCCGGAAGACCTGTCCATTGTCGGGTTTGATGATATTCAGATTGCATCCTACGTAATTCCAGGGTTGACGACCATCAGTCAGCCAGCCTATAAGATGGGAAAACTGGGTGCAGAACTTCTTTTTAAGCGTATTGAAAACCAGGCAAAGCCTGAACAACGGATGCTGGAGTCATCTCTCATCGTCCGGGAATCCACTACCAGGGCTCCTTGATAGACTGATCAGACTGGACAGGCCGCATTGAAAAACTCAATATTTCAACTGGATAAAAATGGGTTTAACACAATGCAAATTAATTCCTGATGACTGTCTAATCCTCCAGTGACATAAAGCGTTTGTACTATTAATAACAATCTATAAAGGAGAAGATGCATGAAAAATCCAAGATCACTAATTCAAATTTTTAAGGCAATGCTGTTGGGACTGTTATTGCTTTCATTATCATCAATGGCCAATGCAACAGAGCTTACCATGTTCTATCCCGTTGCAGTGGGCGGGCCTTTGACAAAACTTGTGGACAAACTGGTCATGGAGTTTGAAGCGGAAAACCCTGACATCTCAGTAAAAGCAATTTATTCCGGGAATTACTCCGATACCATGACCAAAGCCATGACCTCACTCAAGGGCGGTAATCCACCCCACCTTTCCGTTATCCTTTCCACTGAAATCTTTACCCTCATGGACAATGATGCAATCCTGGCCTTTGATGATCTGGTTACAACCCCGGACGAAAAACAATGGCTTGGCAAATTTTACCCGGCCCTGATGGAAAACAGCCGCACCGGCGGTAAAACCTGGAGCATCCCCTTTCAACGGTCCACCATTGTCATGTACTATAATAAAGATGCATTCAGAAAAGCCGGTCTTGATCCTGATAAGCCCCCGGCAACCTGGGACGAACTAATGGAAATGGGCAAAAAATTAGTCATAAAAGATGATGCCGGCAAGGTGACCCAATGGGGTCTGGAAATTCCTTCCACTGGATATCCCTATTGGATGTTCGGAGCATTAAGCAAACAGAACAGTGAAGTTCTGATGAATGATGCCGGTACAGAGACCTATTTTGACAACCCGGGCGTTGTCCAGGCCCTTGATTTCTGGAAGAATCTGGGTCAGAAACAGGAAATCATGCCAAAGGGGACCATTGAATGGGGAACCCTGAGAACCGATTTTCTGGAACAGAAAACAGCCATCATGTGGCATAGCACCGGAAACCTGACAGCCGTTAAAAAGAATGCCTCTTTTGATTTTGGAGTGGCAATGCTGCCTGCGAAAAAAGAACGGGGAACACCCACTGGAGGTGGCAATTTTTATATTTTCAAACAGACCACACCCCAGGAAAGAGCTGCTGCACTCAAATTCGTCAAATGGATGACCCAGCCGGTACGGACAGCTCAATGGAGCATTGGAACCGGTTATCTTGGAACAAGGGCCGATGCCTATGAGACAGATGAGCTGAAAACCTATGTAAAAAGTTTTTCAGCAGCAGCAGTTGCCCGGGATCAGTTGAAGTATGCCACAGCAGAGTTGTCGGTTCATGAAAACGGCAGGATTTACAAAATTCTGAATGATGCCATCCAGGCGGCATTAACCGGCGCTAAAACACCTGAAAAAGCGTTAAAAGATGCCCAGAAACAGGCAGAACGCATTTTAAAACGCTATCGTTAATCAGATTCCAGGGCAGGGAAAATTCCCTGCCCTGTATGCCCTGTAGAAAAGGACAAAAGGAAATCATAATGAAATTCTGGAAACCTGGAACAGGAAGGGCTATTGAGACCATTGGGGCATGGATGCTGGGAGGTGTCTGGCTTTTACCGGTTTTATTCGCCTTCTGGAGTGCCTTCCATCCAGCCCAATTCTCAACAAGTTTTGAATTGTTTGCTCCTCTGACAATGGACAATTTTGTCAGAGCCTGGTCCTATGCTCCCTTTCCCAGGTACCTGCTCAACACCTTTGTTCTGGTCACCCTGATTCTGGCAGCACAATTTGTTCTGTGCACCCTGGCTGCCTATGGATTTGCCAGGTTTGAATTTTATGGAAAAAATGTGGTGTTTGCTCTGGTTCTACTGCAGCTCATGATCATGCCCGAAGTCCTTTTGGTTGAAAATTATCGCACAATAAGTATTCTGGGTCTTTTGGATACCATTCCAGCCATCGGGCTTCCATACATGGCCAGCGCCTTTGGGATTTTTCTTCTGCGCCAGTCCTTTAAAACAATTCCAAAGGAACTGGTGGAAGCCGCACAGGTGGAGGGGGTATCTGCGGTGGGTATCCTCTGGAAAGTTTATGTACCCCTTGCCAGGTCCACCTATATTGCCTACGGACTTGTGTCAGTCAGTTACCATTGGAATAATTTTCTCTGGCCCCTGGTAATCACAAGTTCGGTAAACAGCCGTCCCCTGACTGTGGGACTGGCTATTTTCGGCGCTCCTGAGTCCGGGGTTGACTGGTCCATAATCACGGCTGCAACTGTCATGACCATGGCTCCCCTGCTGGTTGCATTTATCCTGTTTCAGCGCCAGTTTGTACAATCTTTCATGCATTCTGGAATTAAGTAATCTTAATCACAACAAATGGACACCTAATAAATAAAGACAAGCAATGTCAACAATCACTCTAAAAGATGCCTGCAAAAGCTGGGGCAGTACCCAGGCCCTGACCAATATAAATTTTAAATGCGAGAATGGGAAACTTCTCGTTCTGCTTGGCCCTTCGGGCTGCGGCAAATCCACCACCCTGCGCCTTATTGCAGGACTGGATACGCCGACATCGGGAATCGTTGAGATAGGAGGCAGGGATGTATCCAATCTTCCCCCGGTCAAGCGGAATATCTCCATGGTATTCCAGAATTATGCCCTTTTCCCTCATTTGAGTGTGGAGGAAAATATTCTTTTTGGTCTTAAGGCACGCAAGGTGCCCAAAAATGAACAGAAGAAACGCCTGGAAAATGCCGCTGATCTCCTGGGTCTTTCTAATCTTCTTGATCGAAAACCCGCCCAATTGTCCGGAGGCCAGCGCCAGAGGGTAGCCCTGGGAAGATCCATTGTGGCCCAGGTCTCAGTATGTCTCATGGATGAACCCCTCTCCAACCTGGATGCAAAACTCCGCCAGGAGATGCGCCAGGAAATCCGAGCCCTTCAGCAGCGCCTGAAAATGACCATGATTTACGTGACCCACGATCAAGTCGAGGCCATGACCATAGCAGACAGAATCATCCTGATGAAGGATGGGGTCATTGAGCAGCACGGGACCCCGGAAGATCTTTATAACAGACCTGCCACTGCTTTTACAGGAAGCTTTATCGGCAATCCACCCATGAATATCCTGACTCCGGATATTGAATTTATGGAAGAGTTTTCATCCATGCTGCCACCAGGTTCAACCCCTTCCTATCTCGTGGGAATCAGGCCGGAAAACATTGTA
>NBML01000034.1 GCA_002085465.1 Desulfobacteraceae bacterium 4572_89
GTTACCTCTTCCTTAAAAGTTTTTAAAGCGTCAATGATTGTGGGTCTAACCAGGGCATATTGTTTGACAAATTTAGGTACAAACTTATCAAACAGCCCGATCATATCATGGGTCACAAGTACCTGGCCGTCCACCTGGCTGCCTGCACCTATGCCGATAACCGGTATACTGACGGTCTGTGCAATAATTTCTCCAAGGGGTGCTGGAACCGCTTCAAGGATCATGGAAAACACACCGGCCTCTTCCAATGCCCTGGCATCCTCAATGATACGTTTTGCAGCCTGGGCATCTTTACCCTGCATCTTAAACCCGCCAAGGGCGCTTGCCGTCTGGGGAGTAAGTCCAATATGACCCTGGACAGGGATTCCCGCTTTTACAATGGCATTACAACCCCTGACCACGGCCTGGATATGGTGAATCATCTGATCCATGGTAACTCCCACGGTGCCATCTAGGCCCATGACCACCATTCCCAGAGAATCTCCAACCAGAACAATATCCACTCCAGCTTCATCTGCCATTAACCCAAAGGGATAATCATAGGCAGTCACCATAATTATTTTTTTATGATCCTTTTTTGCCTGTTTTATATCCTGGATGGTAACTTTTCTTTGACCCATTATACTTTTCTCCTTATATTTTTGTCAGTGTTTTCACCAATGCTGGTCATTGTCTGGCCCAATAATACCTGGAAATGGGTGGAATATGGAAATTTTTTATTTTGCCACCAAATTTGCCATCCACATGGTAATGGGAGGATAAAAGGTGATAATCAAAAGATCCACAATTAATATACCCAGAAAAGGAAGGATACGTCTGCTGATGGCACCAATACTGTCTTTGGATATGGAACAGGAAACAATGAGGCATATGCCCATTGGTGGGGTCAGCATGCCGATTGCCAGGTTGGTAACAACGATGACACCCAGCTGTATTAAGTCGATTCCCAGTGCAGGAACCATGGCAGTTATCATTGGTACCAGCAGTATTAAGGCGGCTGTGGTTTCAATAAAGGTTCCTGCAATCAACAGGATTACATTGATCATCAAAAGTAAGATTATTGGATTTTCAGAAAGCCCAAGCAGGGTCCCTGCCAGCTGTGCCGGGATGTCTTCAATGGCTGCAATCCAGCTGAATACAGAAGCAGTGGCAATAATAAACATAACAATGGCAGATGTGATGGCACCACTGATAAACAGAGGACCAAGGTCTTTGATTTTGATTTTTCGATAAACAAACATGCCCACCACCAAGGCATACACAACTGCAATTGCTGCTGATTCCGTGGCAGTGAAAATACCAAAAAGGATTCCTCCCAGAATAATCATGGGGGCTCCCATTGCCAGCAGAGATCTCTTAAGGGCTATCCAGGTTTTTTCCATGGAAAAGGATGTTGTTGAAGAATATCCTTTTTTCCAGGAAATTAACGTTGCAACGCAGATCAAAGAAAAGCCAATGAGAATACCTGGCAGAATACCGGCGGCAAAAAGCTGACCAATGGATGCACCTGTTAAAAAGCCAAATATAATCATGGGAATGGAAGGGGGAATGATCACCCCGATTGATCCGCCCGAGGCCTGTACAGCAGCTGCAAAATCAGAGTCATACCCGGATTTTTTCATGGCTGGAATCAAAATAGCACCCACTGCAGCCGCATCCGCAGCTGCAGACCCTGAAATACCGGCAAAAAACATGGCTGATACAATGGTCACAGCTGCAAGTCCACCGGGAAGCCAGCCCACAAGGGCATTGGCAAAATCAATTATCCTGCGGCTGATACCTCCTGCCTCCATAATGGTCCCGGTAAACATGAAAAGGGGAACCGCCATGAGATGGAAGGAGTCTGTACCTCCAAACATGCGCTGCACCACCATCATCAGGTTGAAATCACCCTGGATCAGTACAGCCGCAACAGAGGCGACACCAATGGCAATGGCAATGGGTGTATTGATGGCAAACAGAAAAAGAAGTGATAAAATCAATATTTCAGTGGTCATCTGAATTTTCCTTTAATTCCTCAAGCAGAAAGGTTGCGGCATGGAACATTAAAATAGCACCACTGATGGGAATAATACTCAAGACAATCCATTTGGGTATCTGGAGTGCCGGGGAGATCTGAAGACGTACAAAATAGGCAAACTGGTATCCATAGACAATCATGACAAAGAAAAGTCCCATGGAAACCAGATGGGTCATTATTGATGAAATTTTTTTCAACAGAAACGGCATTTTTACATAGAGGAAATCAACCCCGGGGTTGGCCCTTCGATAATATGCACAGGACGCTCCCAGAAAAGTCAACCAGACCAGAAGAAACCGGGCAAGCTCCTCTGACCAGAATAAAGACTGATTCAATACATACCTGCAAAATACCTGGACAGCTACCAGCAAGGTCATGGTAAACCCCAGGCTGAACAGCAGGTACTCTATCCATTGGTTAAGAAGAAAACTTGTTTTTTTAAACATAAGGTCTCCAGAACAAATAAACAGGGCTGACACCTGCCATGGGAATAAAAGCTGTCAGCCCTGAAAGAATCAATGACTCTTATTTAACTGCTTCCATGATTTTCAAAAGCATGTCTTTGACTTCCGGATCCTGGTAAAGGTCCATATCCTTTAAGTCTGCAACTTTAGCTCGAAATGCTGCAACATCTGGATTCTCAACAACTTCCATGCCTTTTTCCTTTAAGAGTTTCAAACGGCCGGCATCTTTGGATCTATTATCCTGACGCTGGAATACCGCTGCATCATACATGGCCTTCTGGACCATATCCTGGTCGTTTTTATCAAGAGTTTTCCACCATTTAAGGGATGCAACGTCGATGTGATAGGAATAGACATGACGGGTAAGGGAAAGATATTTTTGAATTTCATAAAATTTATACACTTCCATTACCCATAGCGGGTTTTCCTGTCCGTCAATTACGCCCTGCTCCAGTTCCGTATAAATAGGCCAGGGCATGGGTGTGGGGTTGGCACCAAGTGCGCTCCAGATGGCTTTGTGGATGGCAGAAGCCATAACCCTTACCTTGAGTCCTTTAATATCATCCGGGCTTTTAACCGGACGTTTATTGTTGGTCAGGTTTCTGAAACCGTTTTCAGAAAAACTGAGTCCTTTGAAATCTGAGCTTTCAAGGCTTTTAAGTATTTGCGTACCCAGGGGACCGTCAAGGATTTCATCTGCCTGGGCATTATCTTTGAAAAGGAAGGGATAGTTAATGACCCTGGAAATTGGGTTAAAGGTATCAAAGGGCCCTCCTGTAACAATGCCCATCTGGATGGTATTCATCTGAACCTGCTGAAGAATCTCAGTTTCATTACCAAGGGATGCAGAGTGATAGATTTTAACCTCAAATGCGCCGTTTGATCGTTCCTCAATCAGCTCCTTGAATTTTTCAGCTGCAATATTCTGGGCACTGCCCGGCTTGGTTACAACACCCAGTTTGATTTTTGTAGCAGCAAAGCTGTTGCCGGAAAAGAAAAACAGGGTCGAGACTAACAAAAAAATCAAAAATTTCTTCATCGTAAATCCTCCTTAAAATTAGTGTAGTTACTAGCTTCCTTTTTATTTAGACAACCGCTCACTCTGATCCGACTATAGATAAGAGTACAGGATATAGATATGCATAGAATGAAAAAAGTAGCATGTCAAGCAATTTTTTTGCGTAGCAGTAAACTTAATTTTCAGTCAAACCTGCTACCAAACAGCTTGCTTGAACATAGAAAACAAGCCCTCTGGGATACTTGTTCCATAATTCATTTACGAGTTGTTTTATTTTTTCTGAATTAAAATACAATTTAATCAGAAAACCTGTTTAAAAAACGAAAACAGGACAGTAGATAAATCTTCAGAGATTCAAAAAGCTCTTCAATGTCCACATATTCATCTGTCTGGTGGGGCATATGCCTGGGGCCGGGGCCATTGACCAGACAGGGAATACCCTTTAGATCCCTTAAAAACGTTCCGTCAGTGGCTCCGGGGACCCCATTATAAACCGGTTCTTTGCCCGTGATATCTTTGTATGCCTCTGCTGCAACCATGACAATGGGTTCATCTTTTTCCATGCTGACCACCGGCTTATCAGCAATAAACTTGATCTGTGCATGGAAATCAGGATCATCTGCAGCCAATTTGTCCAGAATCCCCTGGAGCTGCTGCTTGATCTTTTCATGATTCTGGCTGGGAATGGTTCGAATATCCACACAGGCCATGGATTCTGCAGGCATGACATTCAACTGGGGAGTCTCCCCGACCGGTGGCGACTGTACCACGGTAAACGTCACCGAAGGCCATCCCAGGAATTCGTCCCTGCCCCATTTTTTTATTTCTGCTTTTTCAAATGCCTCAAAAGCCAGAATAATCCTTGCCATGCGAATACTGGGATTAATCCCGGCCAAAGGCATTGCTCCGTGGGCCATTTTTCCCTTAACTGTGACAAGGGCTCGCAAAGCCCCTTTCATGCTTATGCAAAGCTGATTTTCCTCGGGTTCCGACACAAGACAGGCATCCACATCATCGGCATGTCCTTTTTTAATATAATCCTGGATCCCCAGCATCAGATCCTCTTCATCGCAGACAATACCCAGCCGCATCCTACCTTTGTATTCAACCCCGGATTTCAGCATTGCCTTGACGGTCAGCAGGTTAACTGCCAGGCCCGCCTTCATATCACAGGATCCCCTGCCGTAAATTTTCCCGTCAAGAATCTTTCCCTCAAATGGATCATACTGCCAGAGATCTGGATTGCCCTCGGAAACCACATCTGTGTGACCTTCAAACATAAGGCAGGGTCCTGCCCGGCCTGAATCAAACGTTGCAATGATGTTTTCCCTCCCCGGAACTACCTCTTCAATCAAGGGCTCAACACCCAGTTCCCTGGAAATCCAGTCCGAAATATACCTCACAACCCCGGCCTCTGTATTCCCTTTCTCAGGACGAATCACTGAATCAATCCTGACTAAATCCCGGGTCAGGCAAATCAGTTCATCCTTATTGATGAAACTGAGTAATTTTTCTTCTGTTTCCGTGATCATGAGGCTGTCCTTATATATGCTCTAAATACATGTTCAAAATTTGGGCCTGCAGCAAATGAATAGGGCATATTACACCACAGTCAATGGAGATTACAAGCATATTTCTCCCTCCAAATCGTTTATCTGAATTGTTTACATTTAACCTGGTGCAGTACTTCAAGAATATTATTTTTATACCAGGATTGATAAACCAGTTATTCCTGTTTATATTCTTCCCCGGACTTTATAAAAAACCAGTTCAGGATCAGGCTGAAACTGCTGCTTAATAGACAAAGGAATTTACCAGTGAATATTGATTTTTCTTCCGACTTCCACATGCATTCAAACTATTCAGACGGCATTGCTACCATTGAAGATATGGTAAAATCTTCCATCAAAAAAGGGCTGACCAGAATTGCCATTACCGATCATATGCCCCTTCCCTTTCCAACCTATTATGCCGTGGACCTGGAACAGATCCAGGCCTACAGGGATGAGATTGACATGGCCCGGCAGCAATATGGGCACAAGATAGATATTCTGACAGGACTTGAAATCGAATTTATGCCTGAGATCTACCATTGGATTAAAGAAAATATCCTTGCCGTGAAATGGGATTTTTTGATTGCATCGGTCCACGGCCTTCTTGTTGATAATTCCCATTGCCTGATCAACGAGAGTGAAAAAGAATTCGACAAAACCCTGCAAAAAGTCTTTAACGGAGATATCCAGGCCTTGTGCTCCAAATATTATCTTACCCTTCAGCAGGCAATAAAAACAGGCTGGTGTGACAGCACCGGTCATTTGGACGTGGTTAAGAAATTCAACCAGTCAAACCAATACTTTGATGAAACAAGCCCCTGGTATGGAGAACTTGTGGAAGAAACCCTTGATATAATGAAAACCCACCATATAAAAATGGAAATCAATACAGCAGGCCTGATTCATCCCATTGGGGAGATCTATCCCAGCCCCTGGATTATCAAGGCTGCCATCAAAAAAAATATTCCAATCATAATGGGATCTGACGCCCATGCACCAGAAACCCCTGCCCCAAATTTTAAAAGGGTCAGTGACACGATCCAATCCAGACACTGAACTTAAAAAGTTGACAAATAGAAAACATTTGTTTAATCGTTAGGCAAATAATTTTTATTAAAATGTCTACATTGACTTTGTGAAGAACATTAATGGGGAATAATAAATGATCAGTTCGGAAATCAGGGATCAATTAAATGAGATCCTGGGAAAAGACAGATTACTGGAAAAGCCGGAAGAATTGGCCTGCTATTCCTATGATGCTTATTTTGAAGAATCAATGCCGGAACTTGTTTTGCTGCCAGTCTCCACTGAAGAAGTCTCAAAAATAATGAAAATCTGCTCGGCCCATGGGATTCCGGTAACTGCCCGGGGATCTGGCACCAGTGTCTGCGGAGCTTCCATCCCTGCAAAGCACGGCATTGTCCTTTGTTTTTCAAAGATGAACAAGATAATTGAAACCAATACCCCTGACAGGTATGTGATTGTGCAACCAGGGGTTGTGAATAATGATCTTCAAACGGCTCTTGAGCCTTTTAATTTTTTCTATCCTCCTGATCCCGCATCCATGACCGTATCCACCATTGGCGGAAATGTTGCCCAGAATGCAGGTGGACCAAGGTGTTTAAAATATGGGGTGACCGCCGACTATATTCTGGGAATGGAAGTGGTTCTTTCCTCGGGTAAAACAATCCGGTTTGGAAGCCGGAATGTGAAAGACGTCACAGGATACAGGCTTTCTGGCCTGTTTTGCGGATCCGAGGGAACTCTGGGTATTATTACCGAAATTATTCTACGTGTGGTTCCCATGCCCCAGACCATAAAAACAATTCTGGTTACATTTGACAATCTTGATAATACTGCCAGGTCCGTGTCTGATATCATCGGGGCTGGAATCCTTCCCTCTGCAATGGAGCTGATGGACAAAATGACCATCAATGCCATTGAAGATTCTGCTCACCTCGGCCTGCCAATAGAGGCGGAAGGTTCTCTTTTGATAGAAATAGACGGAGTCAAAGAAGCCTGCGAAAAAGAGATGAAAAATATAATTGAAAAGGTCAGGGCCAATGGTGCAACCTCCATTCAGGAGGCAAAATCTGAATTGGAAAGGGATCAATTGTGGATAGCCAGAAGGTCAGCCTATGGCGTGTTTGCCAAACTTTCTCCTGATATTTTTTCAGAAGATATAACGGTTCCTGCCAGCAAAACCCCCTTAATGATCAGAAAAATGGTGGAGATCACCCAACGATATGGCCTTAAAGTAGGTGTTCTTGCCCATGCCGGGGATGGCAATATGCACCCCATGATACCTGCAGATAAAAACAATAAGGAAGAATGGGCAAGAATAGAAAAAGCCTTTGATGAAATTGTAGAAGCAGCCGCTCAAATGAATGGAACCCTGTCTGGAGAGCATGGAATAGGGCTTGCTAAAACCAAGTTTTTACCCCTTGTAATGAATGAAGATTCCATTGAGTTCATGTCTGTAATTAAAAAAGCAGTAGATCCTGATGGGATACTTAACCCTGGAAAATTTGTGTAGGATGAAAAGTTATCTGAAATGAAATCCAATCCGATTCAAAATTGTGGAAAATGCGGTTTATGCCTGTCAGTATGTCCTGTTTATAAAGTTCTAAACCAGGAGCATGATTCTCCAAGGGCCAGGCTGCGATTAATTAAATATCATAAAAACCATGAGCTTTTATCCTCCACTGGGTTAAAGGAAATAATTTCAAAATGCCTGATGTGCGGAAATTGTACTGCTATCTGTCCTTCCGGGGTTGACCATTATTCTCAATTCATGGAAATGAGAATAAAAATGAGACAAGATGTCGGTGAAAACCAGGCAATCAAAAGCCTTACTTATCTTCTTGCCAAAGAATACAGGTTAAAAATAGCAACTGGTGTTGCAAAATTCGGGCAAAAGATAATCCCTGAAAATTTCATTGAAAAATACAATTTAGGAAATATACCCGTAAAAAGGTTCCCCCGGTTAAACAAAAAACCCTTTCGTCAAGCTGTGCCGGAAACTATCCTTCCCGATAAAAATATCAAAGGGCCCGATAAAAAAATCAAGGGAATAGTTCTGTACTTTACTGGATGCTCCACAAACTACGCCTTTGATCAAACCGGTTTTTCAACCGTTCAAATATTAAAACAGATGGGGTATAAGGTAATTATACCTGAAAAACAGACCTGCTGTGGAATTCCCATGCTTTACCACGGGGCCCGGGACCAGGCCAAAAAAAATGTTTTAACCAATATTGAATGTCTAAGTAAAATTGAGGGTTTAAGTAAAGATGATATAAAGGCAATTATTGTTGACTGCCCCACCTGCGGAACAGCTCTTAAAAATGAATACCCCGGTCTTTTAAAGACATTTGGCCAGGACGATTCCACTGCCCTTGAGATCTCTTCAAAGGTCATTGATATTATGTCCTTTGTTTTACAGGAATCCGGGCAAATTGAATTATCCGGAAGCTCCAACACAATGGAATCGGACAAAGTAAATGTTACCTATCATCTGCCCTGCCACCTGAAAAACAGCATGAAAGCACCAAACAACACTGAAAAAGTATTAAACAGCATAGATTGGATTGAGTACACAAGAGCCGTTGATGTTGATGAATGCTGTGGGGGTGGAGGCACCTTTTTTTATGAATATCCTGAAATTTCCAAAAAAATTGTGGATAAAAAAATTGTAAACGCCAAAAACACGGGTGCTCATATCTGGCTGACCGACTGCCCTGTGTGCAGGATCAATCTGTCAGGAAATTTACAGGAAAAAGACAATATAGTAGTAAAGCATCCTGTTGAAGTTATATGCAATTACAAGCCGGAAAATAACAATGGGCCAGATAAAGATAAAAATAAAGTATGAAAATAAAATTGGAAAAAGGCAGAGGTTCCATTGATATATCCATTCCTGAAAACAGAATAATTGATATTCTCATGGGAAAAGATATCCAGGATTTAAGCCATGGACAGATTAAAAATAAAATCTCTAAAGGCATAAAACAATATCTTCCTTCAGATATACAAAACAAAAAAATTGTTATAATTATTCCCGATGATACAAGGCTGTGGGCCAGGGGGAATATTTTTGTTCCCATAATTGTCAAAACTCTTCTGGACCAGGGTATCCCAGAAAAATCACTGAAAATCATCATTGCCCTGGGAACCCATGGAGATATGGAGCAGGAACAATTCTCAGCCCTTGTTGGGGCCTCTATTGCCAATAAAATTGAAATTCTTAATTCTGCAAATCAAGACCAAGACCGCCTTGTTGATCTTGGCCTGACCCATAAAAACACCCGGCTTTATATTACAAAGGAAGCATGGGATGCAGATCATATAATTATTTTCGGAGGTATACTTCACCATTTGATAGCAGGGTTTGGCGGCGGCAGAAAATATATTCTGCCTGGAATTGCAGGCTATACTTCCATCCAGCAGAACCATTCCCTGGCATTTTTAAAAAATGGCAGCCCCCACCCCATGGTGAGACAGGCACAGCTTCTGGGGAATCCTGTAAATGAGGATATGGAGGATGGTGCATCCATGTTTTTCAAAAACAAAACCTCCTCCTATGTAGCGGTTGCTGCCAATGGGACCGGAAATATTTTTTATGCAGAGGTGGGACCTGTCAATGAAACATTTATGGATGGATGTAAAAAACTGAACCATGCCTGTTGTGCAGATATTTCCCAAAAGGGCGATTTTGCCTTGATTTCAGCAGGAGGCCACAGGACAGACAAGCAGCTTTACCAGGCCACCAAGGCTCTTTTCAATGCAGTAAATGCGGTAAAGGAAAATGGACGGATCCTTTTCGTGGCCCAGGCAGGGGAAGGAATTGGGAATAAAAATTTTGGAGAAGCTTTGAAAAAATACAAACATACTCCTGAAATTTTAGGTGAAAAACTGGGAAAATCATTTGATATGCCTTCCTATGTTGCTTTCAGGGTGATTGATCTCCTAAAAAGGTTTGAAGTAACCCTTGTTTCAAATTTTTCAAAAACCCTTACCCTGGAACTGGGATTTAAATATGCTGACAATATTGATATTTATCTTGAAAGCCTTAAAGGGAAAGGATATATCATACCCTTTTCGGAGAATATTCTGCCTGTTCTGAATGAATCCTGATCTGGATTGATATTAATTTGGATGAATACTAATTTGGATGAATTCCAATTTGGATGAATTCAATAGGCAGTATTCCTTATAAGCGTTAAACGTATAGGCAGTAAGTTTTATTTACCCCGAATTACCTTACAGGAGGCACCATGGAAAGACGAACTTTTTTAAAGAAAGCAGGCGTTGGAACGGCAGCAGCAGCAACAGCAATTACTGTTGGAGCACCAGCAGTTATGGCATCTACAAAAAAAATAAAATGGACAGCCACATCCTTCTGGAACCCGAAAGTAAGAATCCTGTATGATACGATAAAAGAATTTTGCAAGAATGTAAAAGAAATGACCGACGGCCAGTTTGAAATCAAACTCTATGGCGGCGGAGAACTGGTCCCCCCACCGGGTGCATTTGATGCCGTATCCAAGGGAACAGTCCAGATGGGTACAGGATCTCCCTACTTCTGGGCTGGCAAATCAACCGCGTTTAACTGGTTTGGCTCCATCCCCTTTGGAATGAATGCCCAGTCCATCAATTCCTGGTTCTATGCAGGCAATGGCCAGGAATTGATGAATGAATTGTATGACCGGTTTGATCTTGTCCCCAGGATTGTTGGAAACTCAGGAATGCAGATGGGGGGCTGGTATGCCAAAAAAATCAACTCTCTGGAAGATTTCAAGGGATTGAAAATGAGGATCGGAAGCATTGCCGGCAAAGTGCTTTCCAAAGTTGGGGTCACAACCGTGTTCATACCGCCCGGAGAAATTTTTCCAGCCCTGGAAAGAGGGGTGGTGGATGCGGCTGAATTTGTTGGACCAGTCCATGATATATTGCTGGGACTATATAAGGTTGCCAAATACTACTATACTCCAGGATGGCATGAACAAGGCCCTACACTGGATGTTTTCTTCAACAAAAAAGCCTACAATGAACTGCCGGAACATTTCCAGCGGGTTCTTGATATTGCGGCCGCTGATATTAACATCAGAACCCTTGCTGCATTTGACGCCCAAAGCGGTGCTGCCCTGGACACACTGGTGAAAGAACACAACGTGGATGTACAGGTCTATCCCGAAGATGTTCTGAAAAAATTAAAGACCATATCCAGAGAAGTCATTGAAGAAGAAGCCAATAAAGATCCCTTTGCCTTGAAAGTCCATGAGGATTATAAGGCATTCCAGGCAAAAACAGCTGTCTGGGGAAAAATGTCTGAAAAAGTTTATTGGAATACAATGGCTTAATTCATGGAATCAGTTAAAAAAGCAGTTATTTTCTGTGACCGCATCAATGAATGGATCGGCAGCTTTATTGTTGCACCTGCAGTAATTTTATTCATTCTGGTCATTTTCGGGAATGTGATTCTGCGCTATGTTTTCAATACCAGTTTTGTGTTCATGGCTGAGCTTGAATGGCATATATTTGCTTTTATTTTCCTGATTGGAGCAGGGTATACCCTGCTCCATGACGGACATGTACGGGTGGATATTTTTTATTCAATCATGGACAGGAAAAAACAGGCATTCATAAATGTCCTGGGGGTTCTTATATTTTTAATACCCTCATGCTATTTTGTCCTGACCACAACCATACCCTGGGTTATTGTCTCCTATAAAATAGGAGAAATTTCCATTGATCCCGGTGGAATTCCCGCACGGTTTTTATTAAAGGCAACCTTGCCAATTGGCTATTTTCTGATGTTAATCCAAGGTATCCTGCTGCTCATTAAAAGCTCTTTCATCCTCCTGGGAAACCCCATTGAAAATTCAGATTCCCAGGGGGGCAAAAATCAGACATAATAACTTTGGATATAATCAGATTTGCCTTTAGCCCATGCATGGGTCAATTAGATTTAATCAAAACCGAACCGAATCATAATGGAAACTTTGACTGGAATATGAAATGCTGATTGATTATCTGCCCTTCTGGATTGCCGACTATCTGGCTGCCTGGCTTTTTCTGGCATTGACCATTGCCCTGATGGGAGGATTCCCCGTCACCTTTACCATGATGGGGGTTTCCTTCCTTTTTGGACTTATAGGCCTGAGCCCTGTTTTTTTTGAATTACTGCCCCTGCGCATGTGGGGAATAATGAGCAACACCATGTTAATGGCTGTTCCCCTATTTGTTTTCATGGGACTTGCCCTGGAAAGATCCGGTCTGGCAAGGGAATTGCTGGAAACCATGGAAGAACTTTTCCAGAATGTCCGAGGCGGCCTGGCCATTTCAGTGGTGGTGGTGGGTGCTTTACTGGGTGCATCCACAGGCATTGTCGGGGCAACAGTTGTTACTATGGGCCTAATGTCTTTGCCCATCATGCTCAAGTATAACTATTCAAAATCTTTTTCTTCCGGAGTGGTTGCAGCCTCAGGAACATTGGGTCAGATTATTCCGCCCAGCATTGTTTTACTGCTTCTGGGGCCTGTGATGGAGGTGCCCATTGGAGATATGTTTATTGGCGCTGTGATACCGGGAATAATTCTGGTCGGCCTGTATTGCGCTTTCATCTGGCTGTCTTCATTTTTTGGAACTAAGCATGTTCCAGCACCCCGGGAAAAAGGTCCTGTGTTTGACAGGGTCTTTATCTTGAAAATCTTCAAAGCCCTTCTACCTCCCCTGTTTTTAATTATTGCCGTGCTTGGCTCCATCTTTGCCGGCATTGCCACGCCCACGGAATCAGGTGCCATGGGAGCTGTTGGTTCTGTTATCCTCACTGCCATAAATGGAAAACTTTCCTTTAGATTATTGCATGATGTTGCCAAAGCAACCATTCGAATGACCTGCATGGTTTTTATCATCATCATGGGGGCCACCTGTTTTGCCCTGGTTTTCAGAGGCCTTGGGGGGGATGATCTTCTCCGGGAATTCATCGCCAGCATGAACCTGAGCGGATGGCAGCTTGTGACCATGGTTATGATCTTTATTTTTATCCTTGGTTTTTTTCTTGATTTCATTGAAATCACCTTTATTCATATTCCCATCATAGCCCCCATTGTGGTTGAATACGGGTATGATCCCCTGTGGTTCGGCATCATGTTTGCCGTGAACCTGCAAACCTCCTTCATGACACCCCCCTTTGGACCTTCCCTGTTCTATCTGAAAGGGGTCTGCCCGCCTGAAATCAAAACCATTGATGTGTATAAGGGAATTATCCCCTTTGTTTTTCTCCAGATAATTGGGCTGATCATTATTGCCATCTGGCCATGCCTTGTAACCTGGCTGCCTGGAGTTGTTTATGGTAATTAGAAGTTTGGCAAAAGGATACTTTTATGGATGAAAAAATAATTTGCCAGAACATAAAAAATCTTCGGAAATCAAACCATCTTACCCTGGATCAACTTGCCGAAATGACCGGCCTCACAAAAGGATACCTGTCAAAGGTTGAACGATCTGAAAAAGCTCCGCCCTACTCCACCTTAAATAAAATTGCCGCTGCCCTGGAGATTGAGGTGACAAGTCTCCTTAAAAAAAACATCGACCCGCTTCAAGACCCGAGAATATGTTTCCAGAAAAAAAATGAAGGGAAACTGATCAAAGCAACCACCCGGCTTTCAGGCTATGACTATGAAGTCCTGGGTGCAGGCAAACAAGGCAAAAACATGGAACCCTTTATTATACATGCTCCTTTTGGCATTAAAAAAATGTATACCCATGAGGGGGAAGAATTCATCTATGTTCTTGAAGGAACCCTTGAATTTATCTATGGTGAGAAAAAAATCATCATGGAACCAGGCGACAATGTCTATTTTGATTCCTGTGTTCCCCATGGGGGAAGAAGCCTTGGAGATGAAAAAGCCAAGCTCATGGTCACTATATTCTTTTATAAAAGGAACCGTCAATAATCTATCCAGCTGAACATTTAAGAATAATTAGGTATCCAGCTTAAGTCACAGATCGGTTTTTTCAGTACCTTTATAGCTTAACAGATAAATATTATACATGGCCATAATAATCAGGGTGTACAGCACTTGAATAGGCTAACTCTAATAGAGTTCCCCAACTGAAAACAGGAATTTCTATTTCTCG
>NBML01000094.1 GCA_002085465.1 Desulfobacteraceae bacterium 4572_89
TTTAAAAATATAACAGCCTGTTCTGTGTCCTTTTGAAGAACCACTTTTTTTGGTGTTATTTTTGTTATTTTATATTCATATTCTTTTATGGTTTCACCAATTTTATATTCTACTCCGTTGATAACGGCAAATGAAATTTTTCCCACATTCATGTATCCTGAATAGACAAATCTGGTAACAGGAGAGGATAGGGAGGGAGTATCCGGCAAAGTCTCAGGTTCCAAAGGCGGGACAAAGGGATCTTTTTCCCAGGGGGATTCAATCTTTGATACCAGAGCCTTCCAATGGGGCTGCCTGGCCAGGGTTTCAATCTTTGAGATTTTGGTCAATGATTCCATTGCAAAATCTGCTGTGATTTTATTGGATACAGGGGCCACTTTTTTAATTTTCAGGCTGTTGTCTTTAGACAGAATTAAAAAATGAACCAGGCCGTAAATAACAACTGCCAGAGCCAGCATTGATATGATTTTTTCCCGTTTACTCATGATGGGTTCTTTTTTATTCTTATGTTCAGGGTAAGACTGAAATTTTTCATTTGGTCTTTGTCTGCACTGATAGTCAGGCTTTCAATTGAATCAAAAAATTCAAACCCAATGATTTCAATGAGAAATTGTCTGAAATAAATTAGTTTTCCCTTAAGTTCAATGACCATGGATAAGGACTGGGACTGGTTTTTCAGGGAATTGATATCAAAATCACTTCCAGCCATGGTCATATGATTGCCCATGGCAGTATTTGATATCTTCCTGGAAATTTTCGAAAATTCTTTTTGATGAATCTGCACTCTCCCGGGAAGTGGCAGGCCAGGTTTAAATTGAACCTGCTCCAGGGCCCTGGCCCTGGCAGATACTGGGTCCAAAATCTTTAATTGCTCAAGTTTTTCTGTTTGCTCAGCAATGGCCTGTCGGGTCTGATAAAAAGAGCGATAGGATGGATAAACAAAGAAAATAAAATAAACAAAGATAATGGTTAAAAAAGCAATGCCAAGAATAATTGCTGTGGAGGAAAAAATCTTATTGTGACTGATTCTACCCATAATCAAAGAACCTCCAGGGTTGCCTTGAAAAAAAGGGTTTTGTCCTGGGTTTTCTGCTGAATCTGTTTGTCAGTGATTTCAATGTCTCCAAAAACAGGAGAATCTGATAATTTTAAAATATAATTTCCTAGTTCAGAGTTTAAAAGATGGAAAAGACCTGTCACCTGGCCCTCAACAAATAATTTTTTGGTTTGCTTTTCAGGGCCGGCCTTGTCTTTTTTCCGATCATTTTTTTCCTGGTTATTTTTTCTTTGGTCATTTTTTCTTTGGTCATAGGTCATGGAAGAAAGATGAATATTGTTTGGTGTAAAATGGCAGACATCGTAAATAATTGCCAAAGCAAGATAATTGTCAATATATTGTTTCCTGGCTGAATTTTTTTTCTCTCCAATGGAAATAGCCCTGGTTATGGATTCCATTTGTATTTCATTCCCAAATTTCATTTGTTCCTGTTTTAATCCTGCCAGGACAGAAAGGTCTTTTTGAAGGGTAAAGTTCAGCATAAAATGGGCTGAAACAACCATGGCAAGCATAATTGTGCCGGCCAGGGCCGTTGCCAGGGTGATTTTTCTTTGTTTTTTTGCTTTTAGCTGGTCATCAAAGGTAAATAAAAAATTGGGGGTGATATCATTGGATGAAAGGGCAATCCCAAAGCAGGTCAAAACTGTATTCTTCTGCTGCACATCTTTGGGAAGTCCGGCTTCTGTTGTGGCTGATAGACTGTCTTTTACAGGTTCAAAGGTTTCAACTGCAGCCGGGATCAAATTGGACGCCTGGAGCATAAAAGGCGTGCAATGATCCGTTTCTCCATAGAAAATATACCGTTGAATTGGATTGTTGCCCGTATAGTGCTGGGCACAATAATCTCCAGTCCGGATAATTTTACTTATCATCCTTTCTGAGACCTCTTTGATGGGAGAAAATTCACTGGAATCTATAGTTGTCATGGAAGATAGATAGCCAATGGGATCCATGTCCAGGGGGCAGTCAAGTTCGTCCATTAATTGCTGGGTGCCGGTTCTAAGACTGCGGACCAGAAGTATTCCTTTTTTGAAAAAACAATAGATTTCAGAGTTTTCTCTGGATATGTTGACAATGGCAAAATAAGGATCATCTACCTGGGTCTGTCCGGTTCTGATGAAATTCTGCATGGCAAAGGGTATGGATGTAATGCCAGCAAGATTATATCCTGCTTCCTGAAAAGTATTTTTCAATGATAAGACTTCAGTTTTCGGGGCGCTGAAGACAAGAAGGTTTTTCTTTTTTATTCCATCGATCAGTATATCCCCTAGGATTTCAAAATTAAATATTTCCTGGTCTTCATTAAATTCCATCTCTTTTTTTAATCCCCAGAAGGCTGCATTGGCGATTTTGGCCTGGGGAATATCTGGAATAATGATATTTTTGATTTTCAGGCTTGAAGATTCCAGGGCGCACCAGATGGGCACCTTTTTTTTATCCTCCAGAAACATGTCCAGGCATTTCTTGAGAAAGACGGGGAATTCATTGTTTTCCGGTAAAAGGTTTTCCGGCCTAAGAATTTCCGGCAGAGGGATGGTTTTCCACTTGACAAGGCCTTTCTTTTTTGTAAATCCCAGGTTTGAAGTCATAACCAGGGAGATATCCCGCTGGGTAATAAAAACTCCAACATTCAGGTGTCTGGATTTTATGGATACAGGAAGGGAAGTATCAGAGTCATCTGAAAGCAATTCAATTACCTTTTTTTCTTCACCCGTGCGTATCAGATCAAGCAATTTCTGGGTTGAATTATCTTTTTTGAAGTTTTTCAACGATACCCCATTGTTTTACATTCTATGTGAATTGAGAAAAATCTATCCTTTCACGGGATAAGTGTCAATAAGAAAATGGGTTTCAGCCTTTATTTAGAGGGTTTTTAGGCGAATTCACCCTGGATGTCCAGGACCTGGAACGAATCGATCGGCCACAGGATCATAAAGGGATGGATGGGCGGTTATAAACTTTGAAATGGTTTTTTTGTGGCAGCCCATTACCAGAGAGCCTGCATAAAACCGGAAAACTTCCCAGACATCACAGGAGATCGATGAAAAGCAGGCAGGAGAAAGAATGGACAGGCTTCCTTCCGGGTCAGCCGCATTCTTATGTTTTCCAATAAGACCCAAAGCTTCTTTTTTAATGAGAAAGGCAATGATGCGGCCTTTGACAGGTTGATTTTCCATATAGCTCATGATGGCACCCAGGAAAAAGGATACAGCACAGAGTCTGGATTCTTTCACAATTTTTTTTTCACAGAATTCCAAATGGGCCCTGATTTTTGCTTTATAATGCTGTTTCACCTTTTTGGGCAGGTTTTTATATCTGCCCTGGCTTATGAACTCTTTTTTTAGACGGTTTATCACAGATCTTGTCATTTTTTTTCGCTGCAGTCTTGGTTTTTCATTAAATATTGAAAAATATTCTTTCAGGTTTCTCATGCCAGGAGGGGTTAATTGGTCTGAACCATTATCCAATAATATGGATTCCACCTGAACATCCAGAAGGTTTTGCAGATAAAATATTTTCCTGCCTCTGCCCATGACCTCAAGGGGTTTGAAATAATCCACAAGCAGGGCCTGTCGGCCAAGCTTTTTAACCGGAAAGAATGAGGTTTCCCTTGTGATGGGAAGTTTTTTGTGGCCAAAGGGGTGGAGAGCACTGGTAAAAGTGGGGATGATGATCCAGGCACCATCTGGTATTATTTCCGTCCCATAACTGTCTGTTATGGAAGGTTTGACGGAAATAAAATCTTCATCAAGTCCGGCAGGAATCAGCAAATCCTTTGAATTATGCTGTTTGGGAATGGATTGGTTCATCTCCTTTTCCAGGGTTTCAACCCTGGAACGATTATTATCGGTAAGACTGACTGAGAGAGGGATCTCTTTTTTTAACAAGGCTTTTAAAAGCCTTTGTTTTCCCCTGGGGATTTTGGTAAGCAGGCTGAATTCCCATTGATAGTCCAAGCCGGATAAAACATCCCTGAGATCAAATGGATACTGCTCCCAGTCCAGGGGGTCTGAGGCACCGTACAGGGAAAGGTCTGAATTTTCCCGGCTCAAAAGTTTTTTTAAAATGGTTTTCAGGGCATCATGGGAAAAATGGGACCTGATTTTCGGCAGTGCCCATTCATTACACCGCCTGCAATAATTGCTGCATCCAGAAGTCATCTGGAAAGTCACGGCATTGGTAAACAGAAGATCCATCTGCCAGGGTGCAAGATCCAGATTTTTTTCCCAGGTTTTATAATCCACATATTCCAATAGTCTTGACTGGTCTTTTGTCCTTTGTTGTAGCAAAGACTGCAGCTCCAGGTATTTATCCTGCATTTTGGAAGAACAATTTGATAGTGAAGGGGAAAGTAGAAAAGTTTTGAACTTTTTAAAGGCCACCTGAATCTGGCGCAAATATTTTTCATTGGTTTCGCTGAGATTTTTCCCTTCTTTTCTGGTCCGGGAAAGGAGTAGATCATAAATTGTTTCAGCACCAGGGCCGTTATTATCATATATTTCTGCAAGAAAAGCATTTTTTTTTTCTTCAAAAAAAGGATCTGGTCCACTAAAACAAGTGGGAGGATCTTTTTTGGAAATTTGAGTTTTTTCCTGCATGGTTTGTCTGTCCATTGCCATTAATAAAGGAAAGGATCAGATCAGCCGCGAACCTCTTCTTTTACTGTGGTGGCCAGTTTGTACAAAATAGTCAACACCAGGAATCCTGTTGCATAGACAGCCAATGTTATCATGATCTCCTTGCCCGTGGGGGCATACTCTGTCACATGGTGGAGAGGGGAGGGGACAAACCCGCCTGAGATCATTCCAAGGCCCTTGTCGATCCATGCGCCGATGAAAATCATGGCACAGGTGAACGGCAGCAGGGTGGGATTGTTTCTCAGTTTTGGAATCACAAGAAAGATGGCCCCAAGGGTCATGAGAATAAATCCGGACCACATCCATGGTACCAGGGCATTGTATCCGTGATATCCAAAGAGCAGATACTGGAGGTGGGCCTGGTGGCTTGGAATTCCTGAGTAAAATACCACAAAACATTCACACAGAAAAAAGAACAGATTGGCAATAATGGCATAGCAGACAATTTTTGACAGTGTCTGCATGGCTTCCCAGCCTGGATCAAATCTGGTGAATTTTTTGATAATATAGCAGAGGATAATCAAAAATGCCGGTCCTGCAGCAAAGGCAGATGCCAGAAATCTGGGGGCCAGAATTGCTGTCAGCCAGTAACCACGGCCGGGCAGGCCGCAATAAAGATATGCAGTTACAGTATGAATTCCAATGGCAAAGGGAATGGACAGATAAATCAGGGGTTTTGTCCACATGGGCGGTTCCACCTGATTTCTTTCCGCCTCCAGGATCTTCCATCCAATGACAATGTTTAAAAACAGATACCCGTTAAGAACTAGCATGTCATAGAACAGCACTGATTTAGGAGACGGATATAATAATACGTTCAGCATCCTGATGGGCTGTCCCAGATCCACAACAATGAACAGCAGACACATGACCAGGGCACCAACCGCTAAAAATTCACCTAGAATTGTAATTCTGTGAAATTTTTCATAATCATGGAGATAATAGGGAATCACAACCATGACCCCACCTGCTGCAACCCCCACAAGAAATGTGAAGTTGGCAATATAAAAACCCCAGGACACGTCCCGGCTCATTCCAGTGGTCATCAGACCGTTGATAAACTGGTCTATATAAGCTAGAGTTCCTGCTCCTATAATAGCGAGCAGAAAAATTATCCATAACCAATAATTTTTACTTCCTTTAATAGCTATTTCAAGCATACTCGCCTCTCTTAAACGACATAGTAAACAGAGGGTTCAGTACCCAGGGCCTGTTTACGTCTGATTGAATAATTTTCATTAAGAAGAATCCGGACTTCAGATTCAGGATCTTCAAGATCGCCCACAACAATGGCACCTTCGCTGGCCTCTACACAATGGGGCTGTTCTCCTTTTGCAAGCCTTTCAGCGCAGAGGTTGCATTTTTCAACCACCCCTTTGGACCGGGTGGGAAAGTCTGCATTGGTTTCCGGGATAAAAGGTCTGGGATCCCTGAAATTAAAACTTCTGGATCCATAGGGGCAGGCTGCCATACAGAATCTGCAGCCGATGCAGCGATGGAAATCCATGAGTACAATACCGTCTTCCCGCTTAAAGGTTGCCTGGGTAGGGCAGGCCTGGACACAGGGAGCATTTTTACAATGGTTACATGTTGCGAGAAAACCAAGATGTTTGAATTTTTCAGCTAAAAATTCATCCTCCTTGTCTGGAAAAGCGTTGTGAAAATGTTCATCCCAGATCCACTTGACCTCTTGTTTGTGGTTAACAGGTCTTGTATCAGGATATTTTTCTTCATCCACCTCATGGTTAAAATCAGGTACATTATGGGCGCTGTGACATGCTTGAATGATATTTTCAACAACTTCTTCATTTAATTTATTAGTCCTCCTGTCTGCATCCCTGACCACGGAGTCTCTCCATTCATCCAGAAGGGACATGTGGTTGGCTCTCATCTCGTATTTGTCCAGCACACACTTTTTTTCTTCCTTGGCCTTGCCCAGGAGTTCAGGCTCAGGCGCTGCCTGGGTTGTGGTTACAAGGTTAAACCAAAAGGGAGAGAGTACGGCAATGACGAAAATCACAAGTCCTGTGATAATATAATTTTTATTCATCTTCTTCCTCCTCTGCCTCTACACCTGGCAAGGGCTCAAACCGCAAGTCCTCTGTCCGTTTTTTTTCACCGGGCAGTATCAATGCATTGCCTACCAGTTCATGGATGCCGATAACATCCACTTCCGGCACCCAGTATTCCATCAGGGTTGGAAGTGCTGCCCTGTCGATTGCACAGATGGTACCAAGGCTGTTTACACCGAATTTTTCATGGACATATTTAACTGCATTGGCCCTTGGGAGTCCGCCGGCCATTCTCAGTTCAATGTTTTCACCCGCGTTTAAACCTGCACCGGAACCACAGCAGAAAGTAAGTTCACGAATTGTGTTTGCCGGCATTTCATAAAATTGATCAACGCAGTTTTCAATAATATATCGGGGTTCATCCAGAAGACCCATTCCCCGTGCCGGGTTGCAGGAATCGTGGAAGGTCATGATTCGGTTGGAATTCCGGCTCTTATCCAGTTCAAGCTTTCCATGTTTAATCAGGTCGGCAGTAAATTCAGTGATATGAACCATTTTTGTGGATTTGGCATTCTCAAATTTGGTTCCTGTAATGGGGTTCACAGGTTCTTCAAGAAAGTCGGCAGGGCCGTTCATGGTGTCCATATACTGATTAATGACACGCCACATATGCCCGCACTCGCCTCCAAGAATCCATTTAACGCCCAGACGCTTTGCTTCGGCAAACATCTTGGCATTTAAGCGTTTCATGGTTTCATGGGAGGTAAAAAAACCAAAATTACCCCCTTCCGATGCATAGGTGCTCCAGGTGACATCCAGATCGTATTTATCTTTGAGATATTTGAAAAGGATCATGTATCCCTGGCAGGTGTATGTCCCTGGATCAGCAAAAACATCTCCCGAAGGGGTGATGAAAAGAATGTCAGCGCCTTTTTTATTCATCTGGGGTTCAACATTAACCCCGGTTACGTCTTCAATATCTTCCACAAAAAAGTCAATCATATCCACAAAGGCATGGGGCTGGATACCCAGATGATTTCCTGTTTTGTAGCAATTGGAAACCGGCGTGGCAATCCAGTCGATATTCAGACCTATCAGGTTTAACAGCTCCCTGCCCATGATGGTGATTTCAGCCGTATCAATGCCATAGGGGCAGAAGACTGAGCAGCGCCTGCATTCAGTACACTGGAAAAAATAGTACCACCATTCCTTCAGGACATCCAGGGTCAGAGGCCTTGCACCGTTAAGTCTTTGGCCTCCGGGTATTTTTTTTATGATTTTTCCGGCAGTTGTAAAATCATTTCTGTATACAGACCGTAAAAGTTCAGCCCGCAACACTGGCATGTTTTTTGGATCGCCGGTTCCAAGGAAAAAGTGGCATTTATCTGCACAGGCGCCGCAGCGAACACAAATATCCATGAAGATTTTGAATGTTCTAAATTTTTCCAGACGCTCTTTGATCCCTTTATGAAGGATTTCCTGCCAGTTGTCCGGCAGTTTCCAGTCCTCTTCAAGGGGATTCCAGGATCGTGCATTGGGCAGACTCAAGGTTTCCACGCTTTCAGCCTTTGCTGCGTAGCAGTACATTCCGGGCCTGATCTGGACTGCAGTATCCATCCAGCTGCCGGATTGGGATCCCGGCCCAGATTCTGGACCATAGTCTATTTTATCTAATAATTCATCCGGTTTTATTTCGTCAGACATTTATGACTCCTTCTTATCCACTGGCAGGCCAGCTTCGATCATTTTTTCTCTGAAGTGATCTTCATACTGTGCATAGGTATGGGTGTCCACGTCATAGTTCCAGGGGTTAATATGCCTCTTTGCCCGGGTATTGCCTGCCATATTTCTTGTGGGGCTTAAAAAGATGCCGCCCAGATGCATGAGCTTGCTTGTGGGAAAGTATACAAAAAAAATACTTACCAAAAATATATGGGCATAGAAAAGACCGCCAACTCCTTCGGGAATTGTCGGACTGAAGGTCACCAGCCCCATGGTAAGGGTTTTGATACCAATGATATCCACCTTTGTAAAATATCTCATGGCAATACCGGTTATTCCAATTCCGATAATCAGGAATAAAGGAAAATAATCGGCTGCCTGGGAAATATAGGTGACTTTTGCATCAAATATTCTCCTTGCAAGCAGAAATAATGTGGCTGCAACCAGGACAATCCCAGATATAAATAAGCCTGGAAGGCCCAGTTGAACAATACCGTCAAGGTATTCAAGCCATTGGAGGCAAGACGGAACAGGGGATGTAAAAAACCTGAAATGTCTGAGTAAAACCACCAGAAAAGAGTAATGAAATGCAAGTGCTCCAAGCCATAGGAAAATTTCCCAGGAATAGGATAGCCTGTTGGATGCATTTCTGTTAAATGCTGCTTTTGTGTTTCGAAACAAAGACCTGAAAAGAAAGATTTCAAGAATCATTCGAATAAATACACCAGTTGAAGTATCAGGATTGTCAATGGAGTTCTGTTTAATCCATGTAAGAGATTTCTGCTGCCCGCAGGTCGTTGGAATCCTGAAAGGAACAGCAGACGCTGCCCATCCCAGAACCTTGTATACAAACCCGACAAGGAAAACAATAACCGCTACATAGGGAAAAACAATACCAAAGAACCATTGAAGTCCTGCTCCCTCAACCCCAGTGTATGCTACTAAAAAAAGCAGGAAAACAGCTGTCAGGGGGATCAAGTACTTTTGATTCATGTTTTAACCACCTCATGGTTATATGTATGACAAACCTAAATTTTGTCATACATGTTACGATTTTTTAGAGCCTAGAAGATCTTCCTCCTTTAACTCTGCTACTAAACCCGCCCTTTCAAAAGCCCTGTGAATCCGCCGTTTACTCTCAGTGGCTTTTAAAAGGAATATTTCTTCTTTACATTTCATCAGCTTGTTGAATGCAGCAAGGGCGATTTCATCTACAATCAGGTCAAATAGTCTCAATTGTGAGGCATCAAAAATCTCTTCCCCTATTTTTTTCAACGCAAAAACAAAGCTGACTGCTTCAGATGCACTGAATGCCTGGACCGCCCTGATTCGGATAACAGGATCAAGCGCCTTTTCAAGGCTTTTCCTGGTAAATTTTTCCGAAATCAGATCAAGGACATCCTCAAGACTTTCCCGGGTTACCGCCCCCACTGGATTGTCAAATCTATTGGCATCTTTTCCTAAAATCTTGGCACTTTGTTTTGGATATGTATCAATGGTCTCCTGGAACCATTTTTGAATTAAAAAAGGTTTGTTTTTTTTGAGTATCTGTTTCAATTCCATAACCTCTCAGCCATTGATATAAATCAACAAATTCTAGTCATAATCGTTAAAAGTGTATAAACTCCCTTAAATTTTATGTCAAGGGTAAAAGCGCTTTAAAAAGCAATCTTAAAAACAATTCAGATAATGTTGTCAATCCTGACTGCAATGGTTTTATGCATTTCTTTTTCTTTGAAATTGAAATTTTCTATTGAACAAGGAAATGTGCTAGTTTATATAGTATACAAATTAAGTGAATATGAGGTAATAGTCGGCAAAAGAAAAGGAAGAGTATGAAAAAAACTATTTTTGATGTGTTATGCCTGACCCTGTTAAGTCTGACAATGGTTTGTACAAACTCAATGGCCGGGTCTTC
>NBML01000095.1 GCA_002085465.1 Desulfobacteraceae bacterium 4572_89
CTCCTTCTCCGTAGCCCACATAGCCGGGCGGGGATCCAATGAGCCTGCTCACCGTGTGCCGCTCCTGGAACTCGCTCATGTTTATGGTCACCATAAAGCGCTCTCCGCCGAAAAGGAGATCCGCCAGGGCGAGGGCGGTTTCGGTTTTCCCTACTCCGCTTGGCCCCACCAGGAGAAAGACCCCCATGGGCTGGGCAGGGTCCTTGAGCCCGGCTTTTGACGCCTTGATCACCTGGGTAATGCTTTCAATTGCGTGGTCCTGTCCCTTGATCCGCTCCTGGAGATTGGTTTCCAGGTTGACCACATTCCTGGCCTCTTCCCGCATGACTTTCCCCAAGGGAATGCCGGTCCAGTCCGAGACCACCTTGGAAACCATGTCGGGATCCACCTCAATGCGTACGAGCGGGGCATCACCCTGGACGGCTTCCAGTTCCTTGGCCAGTTTCTCCATTTCCCCCCGGAGGTTGCCCCTCTCTGTTTCGGGTGGTTGTTCAGATCCCGCTTCTCCCCGGATTGCATCCCGCAGTTCAATGATTTTCTCCCAAACGGGAGAGATTATGGAAAGGGTTCAGGTTGAATATGAACCTTATTTCAGTAAACACCCTGGATGGGCTGAGCAAAAGCCCGAACTTTATTGGAACAGCCTTGCCAAAGCCTGCCAAAAGCTTAAATCTTTAAACAGAGACGTTTTTTTGAACATTGCAGGAGTCGGGGTCACAACCCAGAGAGACAGCATGATCAATGTTGATGAAAATGGAAAACCTTTAAGGCCTGCCGTTATCTGGTTAGACCAGAGAAAAGCCCGGCCTTTTTTTGCCAATAAAGGATTGTTGAATCTTGGCCTTAAGATTTTAAATTTTGAAAAACTTGTTCTGGAAATTCAGTCCAAAGGCAAATGCAATTGGATTATGCAGAACCAGCCTGAAATCTGGGAAAGGACCCATAAATATCTCCAGGTTTCCGGGTTTTTAAATTTTAAGCTCACAGGGAATTTTATTGATTCAGTTGCATCCCAGATTGGTCATGTCCCGTTTAACTATAAAAAACAGACCTGGGCAAATAAATTTGAACTTTCTGCAAGGGTTTTTCCCGTTGAGATAGAAAAACTTCCCCAGATTGCCATCCCAGGTGAAATCATGGGAACAATAACGGATAAAGCTTCGGAGACAACTGGTCTTGGAAAAGGAATCCCAGTAATTGCATGTGGTTCTGATAAGGGCTGTGAAACCCTTGGAGCGGGAGTGATCCAGGAAAATATGGCCAGTCTCAGTTTTGGAACCACCGCAACCATACAGACCACTTCTGAAAAATATTTTGAAGCCATCAAATTCATGCCTGCCTATCCCTCACCAGCACCTGGATTATTTAATTCCGAGGTTGAAATATTCAGAGGCTTCTGGATGATCACCTGGTTTAAAAACGAATTTGCCCAAAAAGAAGTTGAAGAGGCAAAACAAGCCGGTATTCCTGCTGAAGAAGTTTTAAACAAATGTTTAATTCAGACTGAACCAGGTTCCATGGGCCTTGTTGTGCAGCCATATTGGGGGCCCGGTCTTGATCACCCCCAGGCCAAGGGAGCCATGATAGGTTTTGGAGATGTGCACACAAAACCCCATATTTACCGTGCTGTAATTGAAGGACTTGGATTTGCACTTTGCGAAGGCAGGGAAAAAATTGAGAAAAAATCAAAAATAAAGATAGAAAAAGCTGCAGTTTCCGGCGGTGCATCCCAGAGTGATGAAATCTGCAAAATTACAGCTGATATTTTTAATATTCCCATGGTCAAGGGAAGGACCCATGAGACGTCGGGACTTGGGGCTGCCATTGTTATTGCCAAAGGCCTTGGAATGTATTCAAGTCTTGATGAGGCAGTTAAAAATATGATTAAAATCAAAAAGGTTTTTGAGCCTGACCAGAACAATGTCAAAATTTACAAAGAACTTTACTCAAAGGTTTACAGCAAAATGTACAAAGCACTTGAACCCTTATATTCGCAAATTCAACAAATCACAGGATATCCAAAAGAATAAAAATAAACAAAACAGGAAAAAAGAAATGGGAATAGAAAAAGACTGGAACTTTGACGAAATCATTGACAGAGGCAACACCGGGTCCATGAAATGGGAACCGGAAGTATTAAGGGAAAAATTCGGCAGGGGAAGGGAAAATCTCCTGCCTTTATGGGTGGCAGACATGGACTTTAAAAGCCCCACCGTGGTGAGACAGGCCATGGAAAAACGCCTGGCCCATCAGGTTTATGGATATACAATTCAGGATCCGGATTATAATAAGGCATTAATATCCTGGTATCAGAGACGGCATCAATGGGAAATCCAAAATAACTGGGTATTAACAACCCCGGGCATTGTTCCGGCAGTAAATTATTTTATCCAGCGGTTTTCCAAACCAGGTGATAAGGTCCTGATCCAGACCCCGGTTTATTATCCCTTTGCCCAGTCCATAGTTACCAATGGACGAAGGATATTGGACAATCCCTTGAAAATTGAGGATGGCCGTTTTTATATGGATTTTGAAGACCTGGCAGATAAAGTCAAGGACCCCAGGGCAAAGGTTGCTATTCTTTGCAGTCCCCACAATCCTGTGGCACGGGTCTGGACCCTTGAAGAACTTGAACAATTCGGAAAGATCTGCATTGAAAATAATGTTTTGGTACTTGCCGATGAAATCCATTGTGATCTAATCATGCCCGGATACAAGCACATAAGTTTTCAGGGAATTTCAAGGGAATTTGCCATGAATTCCATTGCCGGTGTTGCTGCCAGCAAAACATTCAATCTGGCAGGACTTCAGCAGTCCAGCCTCATCATACCCAATGATGATTTTTATAATGAATTCTCCATATATCTTGAAACCCTGGGAATCGATTCCCGGGGCAGCGGGACCCTGTTCGGTGCCATTGCAACCCAGGCTGCCTACAATGAAGGAGAACCCTGGCTGGAAGATCTTATCCTTTATCTGAATGAAAATTTTAATTATCTGAAAACAATCTTTGAAGACCAGTTACCCGGGGTAAAGGTCCATGACCTTGAAGGAACCTATCTGGTCTGGGCAGACTTCAAACCCCTGGGGTTTACACCTGGAAAAATAATTCAGATCCTTGAGGAAGAGGCCGGGGTGGCCCTGGACCACGGAGACTGGTTCGGGGATAATGGAGCAGGGTATGAACGGTTCAACATAGCCTGCCCCAGGGCGATTTTAAAAAAAGCGGCTGAGGCTGTTGTGTCTGCCTTTGGAAAATATTTATAGCTCATATTCTGGTGGTAAGGACTACATTCAAACGAAATTTTGTGATCTGTTGACTTGGCAACAAATATATAACGCCGGTCGGGTTAAATTGCAGCAAAGGCTGGAGAGTTTATAGCTAGACTTGATCGCTTTGGAATCTCCTATCTTTATTCTGTTTCAATCCAATTTTTCAACCGCAAGCCCTCGACTCTCACAAATTCACGCATGTTGTTAGTGACTAGGATCAAAGATTCACTTCGGGCATACCCGGCAATGTGCAAATCATTGACCCCTATAGGGGGTGCCTTTCTTTTCTAAATCCGCCCTGATATTTCCATAGTGGGCAGCGGCATTATCGTCATAGGGCAAGACCTCCAAACGGGATACAAAGTCCTCAACTTTGCTTAGGTTGTGAGACACCACAGAGCTTTTTTCAACACCATCTAATAATTCTGCCAACGTATCGAAACACCCTCGCTTGCCGTGCAGGGCTGGATCTGGCATTGCAGCGAACGGATTGACTGGGATTTTTTGCGTGTGACCTGCAGGTTATAAAAGTTCAAACAGTTTGGGATGCTACACGGAGGACTATTTGAGGTTACGGGTCTTGCCGGATTTTTTCCCAAAAACCCCAAGCTTATGGCAAATATCCAGCCGTGAAGTATGGAGTTTGACTTTTTTGATAAATAGTTTTAGAAGTTATGGGTCAATACCACAATGAAATACAGGGGGAAAAATGAAATTTAAAAATTATATAATGCTGATTGTCAAGTTTGGACTGGGGTTTGGACTGGGGTTTGGACTGATTTTTTGTATTTCAGGATGTAGTGAGAAATTAGTTTTTGCAAAACCTGAAACAACACCGCCTCCCGTAGGAACACCGGAAAAAACAAAGAAAACAACTGCAATTTACCATGATTTTGAAGATGTTCTTATACCAAAGGAACTCAAAATAATAAAGGAAAGAACCGTTGTGCTTTCCTCTCCCGGATTCAGGTCTGGCCTCCTTGCCCTGAAGGGAATGGTTGACTCCACATCATTGTTTGATTTTTTCAGTAATAATATGCAAAAAGACAATTGGAATGTGGTCAGTAAAATTAAATCACCCAATACAACCATTATGGTATTTCAAAAAAGCACTCGCAGTGCCGTTATCACCATAAAGGACAGCCAGATTTATACCTATGTGGAAATTGGTGTGGCACCAAGAATCAGTGAACGGATCAATGATGGTGGTTCAGGAATGGAATTATCAGAATAATGGATTTTAAGGACAAACATATCTTTTTGGGGATTACCGGAGGTATTGCCGCATATAAATCCGTTGAACTGCTACGGCTTCTGAAAAAGGCAGGCGCCAATGTTAACGTGGCAATGACAGGTTCAGCCATGCATTTTATGGGTAAAACAACCTTTGAGGTATTGAGTGAAAATCCTGTATTGACAGACCTGTGGAAGGATACCCAGAGTTCTGTAACCCATATTGATCTTGCAACACGGGCCCATGCCGCTCTCATTGCACCGGCCACGGCAAATTTTATTGGTAAACTGGCCCATGGAATTGCAGATGATGCTCTTTCAACCACCATGCTGGCAGTGACAACTCCTGTTATGATCTGTCCCTCCATGAACACGGACATGTATCAGAATATCCGGGTTCAGCAAAATCTTGATATACTTGAAAAAGATGGAATAAATATCCTGGACCCGGATTCAGGAGTTCTTGCATGTAAAACCGTTGGAACAGGCAGGCTGCCTGATCCCTGGTTTATCTTTGATCGTTTCTCTGCCCTTATGACCAAAAAAGATCTAAAAGGCAGAAAGATACTCATTTCTGCCGGTCCCACAATGGAAGCCATTGATCCGGTACGTTTTATCAGTAACCATTCTTCCGGTAAAATGGGGTATGCCATTGCCAGGGCAGCCGAAAAAAGAGGTGCCAGGGTTGTTCTGGTGTCCGGGCCTGTCAGCATTGATCCTCCAGTTGGAGTTGAGACTATCCAGGTGAAAACCTGTGCTGAAATGGCCAATGCCATGCTTTCAGAACTTCCCAATGCAGATATCATAATCAAGGTGGCTGCTGTGGCAGATTACAGGCCTCTCCATACTGAGGTACTAAAGATTAAGAAAACCCAGGACTCTGACGAACTGACCATAGCCATGACCGAGAATATGGATATTCTAAAGAGAATTGGGAAACTAAAAACTGAAAATCAATTTCTGGTTGGATTTGCCGCTGAAACCAATGACCTTGAAAAACATGCTCTCATGAAAATCGGAAAAAAGAACCTGGATATGATAGCAGCCAATCTGGTGGGATCAGAGGAATCTGGATTTAAAGCTGATACAAACAAGGTAAAACTTTTTTTCAAAGACGGATCTGCAAAAGATATTCCCTTAATGGACAAGCAAAAGGTAGCCCATATTCTGCTGGATACAATTCTTCAGCAAACCAGCAAAATAAAACCAGAAAAATAAAACAGGACAAAGAATTTGGGGGACAAAGAAAAACATACAATCCAGTCCATCTCCCGGGATTTTGTTAATACGATTAATGATTTTTCCCAGTATATTTCACACCAAAAAGAATTGGGTAACACTGATCTGGATATTTCCGGATCTACACTGGAAAAGGTGAATGCCTGGGGACTGCCCCGGAAAAAAGTCCCGCCCCCCGAAAAACCGCGCCCTTTTTTTTTTCAGGGTCTGGAAAAGGCCAGGGTGCTTTTTGTTGACAGTGAAGGTTCTTTTTTTAATGGTGAATCCGGTGCCCTGTTTCTTAAAATTTTAAAAGCCATGGACATGAAACCTCAGTCTATATCTATCTGTAATGCACCTGACAGGGCTGCCATTCATGGATGTATTAAAAAGAATCAGCCCCAAATCATTGTTACACTGGGCCAGCGAGCAGGACAACTGCTGTTAAACCATAAAGTCCCCCTTGAAAGCTTCCAGGGAAAGTTTCATTTTCATAACGGAATCCAGGTCATGCCCACATTTCATCCTTTAACCCTGTTAGAACAACCTGGTTTAAAACGAAAGGTCTGGGAAGATATGCAGCAGGTCATGAAGGCGGCCGGGATTTCCAAAAATGGTTGATCAGGAATGGCTGATATGATTCTGGATACTTTTATTAATATCCTTAATGCTGAAAAAGGATATTCATCCCACACCCTGAGGGCCTATAGGTCTGATATTCTTGATTTTATCCGTTTTTTTCTGGATGCTCCGGATTACCCGGAAGAACCAGGTCAATCAGTCCCTTCAAATGGTTCAGAGGATGCTCAATGCCTACAGGGTCTGGATGAACCAAACAGGCAAAATAAGTCTGGTGAGCCAGGGGAAACCAAGGTTCTGGAGGAGAATTCCCTGGAAGGCTCCGGCAGAGATGGTGCCATTTCTTAAAAAGGAAAAAACCATTCCCAGATTTTTAAATATTGATGACCTTTTCCGTCTTCTGGATTCAATTAAAACCCATACCTGGCTTGAAAAACGTAATTTGGCTATGTTTGAAACATTTTATTCCACAGGAATGAGAATTTCAGAAATTAATGGGCTGAATATGAATGATGTTGACTTTGAAAACCAAATGATTAGAGTTTTTGGTAAAGGAAGCAAGGAGCGGATGGTTCCAGTGGGGGAACGGGCCCTTGATGCCATGGGAAGATATAGAGAAGCTTTGGGTGAAAATGTGGAACCTATGTTTGTAAATAAGTATTATTCAAGGCTTACCAGCCGGTCCATAAGAAGAATCCTTGACAAACTTGTAAATGAATGCGGGTTGAATGTTCCTGTTTCCCCCCATACCCTTCGCCATTCCTTTGCAACCCATATGCTGGATTCCGGTGCAGATCTCAGGGGTATCCAGGAAATATTGGGCCATGCCAGCCTGTCAACAACCCAGATTTATACCCATGTGACCATGGACAGATTGATGTATGTGTATGATAAGGCACATCCAAGAAGTTGAATTCAAGGAGCTAAATTATTCAGGAGTTAAATCCTATAAGCTGGAGTAGATTATGAGTAAAGAAACATTTCATGGTACCACCATCCTGGCCCTGCGTGGGAAGGACAATGTGGTTGTGGCTGGAGACGGCCAGGTGACCCTGGGGAATATTGTTACAAAACACAAGGCCAGAAAGGTTCGAAGAATATACAATGATAAAATTATCACCGGGTTTGCCGGTGCAACCGCAGATGCCCTGACTCTTTCGGAAAAACTGGAAGAAAAACTGGAACGATATAATGGTAATCTTACCCGGGCCTGTGTTGAACTTGCAAGGGAGTGGCGTACTGATAAATATCTGCGGAGACTTGAAGCCATGATGATAGCAGCAGATCACCAGAATACCTATCTGCTGTCAGGGAACGGGGATGTGATTGAGCCTGATGACGGAGTAATAAGCATTGGGTCAGGCAGTACATCTGCCCAGTCTGCTGCAATAGCCCTTATGGAAAATACAGATTTATCTCCCAGGCAGATAGTTGAAAAAGCCATGAAAATAGCAGGGGACCTTTGTATCTATACCAATCACCAGGTAACTCTGGAAGAGATAAAACGGTAAGAAATAAAACAGAAAGAAATCAAAAGCAAGTAAGAGAAAAGAGAATTTCACATGAAAGATTTAAAACCCAAAGAGATTGTCATTGAGCTGGATAAATATATCATTGGCCAGAAAGATGCAAAAAAATCCGTTGCCATTGCCCTTCGGAACCGTTGGAGAAGACGTCAGCTTGATAAAGATCTCCAGGAAGAGATTGCGCCTAAAAATATTATTCTCATCGGGCCAACCGGGGTGGGAAAAACAGAAATTGCCCGACGTCTGGCCAATTTGACCGACTCTCCTTTTTATAAGGTGGAGGCTTCAAAATTTACAGAAGTAGGATATGTGGGACGGGATGTGGAGTCCATGATCCGGGATATTGTTGAATTAACGGTCAACAACCTTAAATCACGCCAGCAGGAAGCAGTCCAGGAAAAGGCAGCCAAAATTGCTGAAGAGCGGGTACTGGACCTTCTTTTGCCTCCGTTACCTTCAAAATCTTCTTTTACAACAGGTGATACACAGGCAATTCAAAATGGAACCAGTTTAAATGGGCTTGATTCAAACGGGACCAGTTCAAACGGGGCCAATTCCAATGGGACTGGATCTGATGTAAATGGATCAGATCCCGCCTCCAAAGTGTCTACCCGGGAAAAACTTCGAACCATGCTGCACAAGGGGAAGCTGGATAAAAGAAAGATTGACCTGGATGTGGCTGACAAATCCTCGCCCATGGTGGAAATTTTTTCCAATACAGGAATTGAGGAGATGGGTATCAATGTCAAGGACATGCTGGGCAACCTCATGCCCAAGAATACCAAACGCAGAAAGGTCAGCGTTAAAGAGGCCATGAAAATCATTGCCCAGGAAGAAGCTGCCCATCTGGTGGATATGGAAAAAGTGAAAACCGATGCCATTACAATGGTGGAACAGTCCGGCATTATTTTTATCGATGAAATCGATAAAATTGCGGGCAATGGAAAAAGTCATGGACCTGAGGTATCCAAAGAAGGGGTGCAGAGGGATCTTTTACCCATTGTGGAAGGTAGTTCTGTTCCAACCAAATACGGTATAGTCAAAACCGATCATATTTTGTTCATGGCCTCGGGTGCCTTTCATACCTCAAAACCATCTGACCTGGTTCCGGAACTCCAGGGAAGGTTTCCCATCCGGGTGGAATTGAATTCCCTGGGTGCCCATGAATTCACCAGAATTCTGACAGAACCTAAGAATGCACTTGTGTTACAGTATATTGCCCTTTTAAGAACCGAAGGAGTGGATATTTCATTTACCCAGGATGCAGTGGAAAAGATTGCTGATATTGCCGTGGAGGTCAACGCCACAACAGAGAATATTGGAGCAAGAAGGCTGCACACCCTCATGGAAAGACTATTGGAAGAGATTCTATTCAAGGCACCGGACGTTGAAGAAAAAAAGATCACCATTGATGCCGGGTTTGTTGAAGAACAGCTCATGGACATAGTGAAAAATGAAGACCTGAGCAGGTATATCCTATGACAGACACTGTTGCAGACATATTGATTGAGGCCTTACCCTATATCCAGAATTTTTCAACCAAAACTATTGTTGTAAAATACGGCGGCCATGCCATGGTTGATGAGGGGTTAAAACGGGATTTTGCCAATGATATCACACTATTAAAATATATCGGGGTAAATCCAGTGGTGGTCCATGGAGGCGGTCCCCAGATAAATAAGGTGCTGGATGCCATGGGTATCAGTTCCACTTTTATCCGGGGTATGCGCTATACCGATGATGCTACAATGGATGTGGTTGAAATGGTATTGGGCGGAAAGGTGAACAAGGATATCGTGGCCAGGATCAACCGGGAAGGGGGGAAAGCTGTAGGCCTTACCGGGAAAGACGGGGGGCTTATCACTGCTGAGAAAATGAAAATCTATCACCAGGAAGATGAAAACAAACCACCGGAGATCATTGATCCGGGCATGGTGGGCAGTGTATCCGCAATTAATCCGGATATCATCCATACCCTTACAGCCAGAGGCTTTATTCCCATTATTGCTCCTGTGGGTATTGGCAGGTCAGGGGAGACCTATAATATCAATGCCGATGTGGTGGCATCAAAAATAGCTTCTGCCCTGGATGCTGAACGGCTTATGCTTGTGACCGATGTGGATGGAGTCCTTGATTCTGAGAATAATTTGGTTTCTTCCGTTAATGACAGGGAAATTCAGGACATGATTGCCAACGGGGGAATAAAGGGGGGAATGATTCCCAAGGTGGAATGCGCCCTGGATGCCTTGAAAAACGGGGTTAAAAAATCCCATATCATTAATGGCAAAACACCCCATGCTGTTTTGCTGGAGCTATTCACTAATTCAGGAATAGGAACCCAGGTGTTTCTGGATTAAACACTTTATTCTTTAGATCATTATATTAAGATAAGGGGATGAAAATGAACCCTATTAAAAAAACAGACAATTTTATTTTTCAAACCTATCTCCGCCAGGGAAAAGCTTTTGTAAAAGGGCAGGGCACCACCCTGATTGATGAAGACGGCACTGCCTATACTGATTTTCTTGCAGGCATTGCAGTGTGCAGCCTTGGCCATTGTCATCCAAAGGTTTCCCAGGCCATTGAAAAACAGGCAAAAACCCTGATCCATGTGTCAAATCTTTTTTACACACAACCCCAGGCAGACCTTGCTGAGATCCTCATTGAAAAAAGTTTCAGCGATAGGGTATTTTTTGCCAATTCCGGTGCAGAGGCCAATGAAGCAGCCATAAAACTCAGCCGTCGTTATTTTCAGTCAAAGGGGGAAAAGAACCGGTATAAGAT
>NBML01000035.1 GCA_002085465.1 Desulfobacteraceae bacterium 4572_89
CCCATGGCTGCAATGGTCAAAATCCCTATACCTATCTGAATTAAATCATACCTAAACCCCTTAAGGTTTTCTGCCTTGTTTTTCAGGTCCAGGGCGATTAACCAGCCCACAACAACAAGGCCCGCAGCCAGGTTACTCATGGATATACCAATGCCTAAAAAAAACCATTGATGCATCCTGAGCTGAGCAAAATTGGTTTTAGATAGCCCCCAGGCAACAATCACCAGGATAATTATTATGGACCAGAAAAGGACGGCAGGCCCAACCAGGTGTTCGCCACCCAGAAACAAAATCCAGCGGTTGGAGGGAAGATAGATATCAACACCTGCATTGACACTGGGAGCGCCCAGATCAACATGGGAGCTCCTGTATAGATTTTTCATACCTTTTTCTTCAATCCATTTAAGCTCAATGTTCTGCTGGCCGGGAATAATAGGAAGCACTATACTCTGACCTTCCTGACGAATGGGATGAATTTTACCCTTTATTTTTACTTCCTGCAATTTGGCATTTAAAGGCAGGGCAATGGTATGGTGTCCGCCCTGGGAGCTTTTAATGGCAAGAGCCATCTTTGCAGACGTGATTTTCCGACCAGGACGCAACTCAAGAAGACTTTTTTCAATGGTCAGGGTCTTTCCCTCAATCCCAGGGGGCCTTGAAACCTTCAGGGTTATGGCCTCTCCTGGCCATGGATGCCATGTGGGATACCAGCGGTTTCCTGTTTTATGCAGGATTATTGGAATACCTTCATACTCCAGATGGAAGATAGGGCTTACATCCACCTTCCAGATCTCTGTCCAGGTATTTGTTTTTTTATGTTCCAGCAGAATCTGGTCACTTGGTTCTAAAAAGGATTCCCAGAAAAGATGGGTCTGGTCAGCACCCAGGCTGATTTTGGCATTTCCTTCCACAACCCGAATACCCTTGGTTGTAACTGATTCCCCCGGCAAAAGAGGAATGTCCAAAACCACACCTGCTCCTGTGGGGCTTGAGCGTTGAATCTTTGTTTGAATTTTCCAGACAAGACCCAAAAGAATATTTCGTTCAACCAGTACAAATGGGGGAAGGATACCGGTTTCCATAATTTCCGGCTGTTTATCATCTTTTTCCGTAATCCGTCTAAACTGCAATTGAGTATCAATGCTGTTGTCAGGTTTTACTCCTTCTACAGACCATCCATCTGCTTTGATGCTAACCTTATGGGGCTTTAAAAGAAATGGGAGCTGCAGCATATTCTGTTTTCCAATGGGACCGCTAAGCGTAACAACATGCCTGCCTGCCGGAATCAGCATCCATAAATAGTTTTTCTTCCTTAGGAGCCCCTGGGCCTGGGCGTTGTCAATCATCACTTTCTTTGGCAGCCATTGTTTTACATGGCCTGGGACAGGAATTGCAGTATCAATTTGTGCATCCACATGGACATCCATTGAAAGCAGTTCATGGCTGATCCTTATAAAAACATTTGAAATATTTGAACATAAAGGAAAGCATTCATCTTTTTCTAGTAGTCTTTCCTCCAGTGTATTCAGCATTTGTTGGGAAGGAATTTCACTGGTTTGGGCCAGAACCGGGGTCAAAACAAAAAGGAACAGGAGTGAAAATATTTTTAAGGCTTTCAGGCCTGTGATGGTAAATCCCTTCCCTGGCCTGTATGGGAACCCAAACATGCCAAGGGCCAGGAAAAAAACAAAAAAGACCCGGACAAAAGCCAGGATCAGATTTATTCCAGGGCCGATAAGGGTAAATAAAACCATCTGATCCCGGGTCACCGGCCCTGACCAGCTGAAATCAATGGTCTCAAAGGGAAGCCATTTGGGTATGCCAGGTCCTGTCTGGGTAAGGGCCTTGGGATCATGCTGCATAACCTGGGAATCATAATAAAAAGAGGCTGCGCCTTGCACCTTATTTTTTTTCTGCACCTTATTTTTTCTCGGCACCATGTTTTTTTCCTGTACCATTTCCTGAACCATATCCATTTGAGGAGACCGGGTCGGGGAGGATGATCCATGGGAGGAATACTGGTTCATTGAAGCAAATGGCCTTGCCAGCTGGGGATAGATCCCTATCCTCAGGGCCTGAACTGCATAGGGGATCACAATTACCACAAGGGACAAAGCGACAATACCATGGTAGAGCTTAACTGCCTTTTTCAATTTCCCGCTGGGCAGGTGTTTGAGCAATGCAAAACCAATCAACAGGGCCAGCCAGACAAAGCGCGGAGCACCCGGGTCATGATAGGTTAAAACCAGGGTCAAAAAAGCAAGTCCGGCCAGAGATTTTGAAAAGAGTCTGGCAAGGGCAATGGTAAAAATAAGAACAGCAAAAAAATCCAGCAGGGTCCATTGTTTAACCCAGGTGCGGGAAATATTATCAATACCAGTGGCATTTAGAAGTTTCCAGCCAGGTGGTAGATACAGCTTTGCTTTAACCCGCTGAAAATCATGGTCCCATCCTGTTGCGGGAAGAGTGGAAATTCCCCTTTGATAAATGCTGTCTGCCTTCAGGTGTAAGACCCCGTTACGAAGTTCAACTCCTGTCTTTTCCGATCCTTTACGACGGGTAATTAATTGCTCAGCTCCATCCACGGCCACCCTGCCAAGGGAAATCTTACCCAGTTTTTCGGTACTGAAGCCTGGAGGGGATCAATTGGCTGAACCCCTTTAATTTCAACCAGTCGCAGGTCTGATTGTGCAGCAAATGACCATATTTCCTGCCTGGGCCAGTAACCTTTTGCAGGCGGGCTGAACAAAAGCTGTTGCAAGGGCCCTGTATGCCTCAGCATCAGGCTTATACTATATTGTCCCGGCCTCACCTGCATTACCATTTGACCATCCTGTTCCAACCTGGCAGGCAAAGGGCTTTTTAATGAAAAAGGGATGAATTTTTCCGGGTTGTACAGGGGCCCCAACCTGATTTCCCGGGCTGAACCAGCCACATCAAGGGTAAAATAGACCAGTACCCGGGCAGGGATTGAATCCTTTATCAGCCTGAAACTCTCGATTTTCAGACGGTTCTCAATTTTATCTTTGGATTGTAAGCTCTTTAGCCATAACCGGCCGGACCCGTCAATATTTGGAAACTCAATTTTTTCATTGTTGACAGTTAAAGACACAAGGGCTGACCCACTAGGGATTTGCAGATTTTCGGGCAGGCCGGACCAGGCAAAGCCACCGGTTACCCTGTGGAATCCAGGATCAAGTCTAATTCCAGGAGTCTTATCCTTCTCTATAATGACCCGCATTTCTCCATCAACCTGAACTTTCCCGGGCCATTGATTGTCCTTACCCGGCAAAGCCACCCAGGTTTCTTTATGTACCAGCCAGGATTGTTTGAATTCTCCCCCCCTGTCATTCAAAACTACCTCAAGCTCGGAAGGCCACACGCATTGAAAAATATCTGCATCGTTATATTGGGGAATGCAATCCAATTGTTCTTCTTTATCATGGAGAACCCAGTCAACCCAGGGTTGAAGCACTTCAGGAACATAGGGAACTTCCTTTGAATAACAGGGCGAAATAAAAAATATAAGGAAAATAACGACCCATAATAATTTCAATGTAATCCCAAAAAAACCATTGATTTTGCCCATGATAATTCTCCTGTTAAAACGGCGTTTCTATATAATCCTATATAAATTTGGGATGACAACATCCTTTTTGATTGAATTTCTGGTATTTTATTCTTTTTTCTAATACTATAATCCATATTGATAAAAAAATACCGAATATTTAAAATTTATTTCCCAGCAATTGATAAAAACAGAGGTCCAATATGAGTAAAAGAGATTATCGATTTGAAACAAAGGCAATTCACACAGGGGTAAAGGATAATCCATGGCAGGGCGCAACCCTGCCCCCTATTTTCCAGTCCTCTGCTCATTATCACGACAGCGCAGAAAGCCTGAGCCAGACCTTTGCCGGCCAGAGCCAGGACCATATTTATATGCGCCTGAGCAACCCCACCAACAAATTCCTTGAAAACAGCCTGGCCACCCTGGAATCTGGAAAGGGTGCAGTGGTTACCTCATCGGGAATGGCAGCCATAAACAATTCCTGCATGACTCTTTTGAGGGCTGGAGACGAGTTTGTTGCCAGTAAATCCCTTTTCATGTCAACCTATGGTCTGTTTACCAATATTTTTAAAAAATATGACATCCATGTCACCCTGGTTGACCTCTTGAACCTGGAAGAGCTTGAAACCAGAATCAATGACAAAACCAGGTTTGTCTATATGGAAACCATTACAAACCCTGGAATGGAAATTCCAGATATCGGTGCCATTGCAGACATTGCCCATAAAAAAGGGATTCCACTTCTGGTGGACAACACCCTGGCATCTCCCTGGCTCTGCCGCCCCATTGAACTTGGGGCTGATATTGTTCTCCACTCTACTACTAAATATTTTTCCGGCCATGGTGCAGCCCTTGGGGGTGTGGTGGTTGATGCAGGCAACTTTGACTGGCACACGGAAAAATTCAAAGATTTTCATCCCTTTGTTCAGCAAAAAGGTGACCTGGCTTTTCTCCACAGGATGTGGAAGGAACATCATATAAACTTTGGCACCACCCCCGCACCATTTCATTCATTTCTCACGGCCATTGGTCTTAATACCCTTGGGGTACGAATGGAACGGCAAATGGAAAATGCCCTCAGGACTGCTGACTTTCTAAAGGCACATCCCAAGGTAAAATGGGTTAATTTCCCCGGGTTTGAAGACCATCCAAGCCATGGTATGGCAAAGAAACTATTCAAGGACAAGGGATTCGGCACCATGCTGACCTTTGGGTTGCAGGATCAGGATGCCTGCTTTAAATTCATTGACAATCTTTCCATGATATTAAACTTGGCCAACCTGGGGGATTGCAAGAGCCTTATCATTCATCCCTATTCCTCACAATATGTTTCCTTTCCCGAGGATTTAAAAAATAAACTGGCTGATCCCTGTCTGCTTCGGTTCTCCACAGGCATCGAACATATTGATGATATCTGCTATGATATTGAGCAGGCCCTTGGGAAAGTCTGAACATGAGCGAATATACAGGGCATGACCAAAGCGGTGCCACCATCGGCATTGTTGAGAAACAGTTTTTTACCTTTGCAGAACCTCCAAATCCCCTGGAGCTGGAAGGCGGCGCCAGCATCGGCCCTGTCACCATTGCCTATGAAACCTGCGGCACCCTGAACAAAGATAAAACCAATGTAATCCTGGTACTCCATGCACTGTCAGGGGATTCCCATTTGGCAGGATATTATAAACCAGAAGATGCCAAACCAGGCTGGTGGGATATCATGGTGGGCCCGGGAAAAGGCATTGACACGGATAAATATTTTGTTGTGTGCTCCAATATCCTGGGTTCCTGTGCAGGCTCCACAGGGCCTTCTTCCATTAACCCTGAAACTGGAAATCCCTATGCCATAAACTTTCCCATGATCACAATCAAGGATATGGTTACGGCCCAGAAGGCCCTGATGGATCATCTGGGGATAAAAAAACTATTGTCCCTCATTGGAGGATCTGTTGGGGGTATGCAGGTCCTGGAGTGGTGTGTCAGATATCCGGACATGGTTGTCTCTGCCATTCCCCTGGCAACCACCTGTCGTCATTCAGCCCTGGCCATTGCCTTTAATGAGGTGGCCAGGCAGTCCATAATGGCTGATCCCCATTGGAACAACGGGAACTATTATAATAAAAAAAAACCGGACATGGGCCTTGCCATTGCCAGGATGATCGGACATATAACTTATTTATCCGATGAATCCATGCGTCTTAAATTTGGAAGAAGGCTCCAGAACCGAAGCGCCCTGAGCTTTGAATTCGGGGCTGAATTCCAGGTGGAATCCTATCTCCAATACCAGGGCAATAAATTCATCGAACGCTTTGATGCAAACTCTTTTCTATATATAACAAAGGCTGCTGACTATTTTGATTTGGCAAGGGAATATGGAAAAGGATCACTTGTAAAGGCCTTTTCCAATTGTAAAACAAAATTTCTTGTGGTCTCCTACACCTCGGACTGGCTCTATCCAACCTACCAGTCCAGGGAGATGGTTACAGCCATGAAAAAAAATGCCCTGGATGTAAGCTTCTGCGAAATAGATGCCCAATGGGGCCATGATGCGTTTTTATTACCGGATCAGCGTCTTGACAACCTTATGAAAGGATTTTTAAGGAGGGCAGACCATGACACCCCTGCGCTATGATCTGAAAATAATTGCATCCTGGATAGAACCAGGATCAAAGGTTCTGGGCCTGGGCTGCGGTGAAGGTGATATACTTTACTGGCTTAAGAAAGAAAAACAGGTCATTGAACAAGGAATTGAAATCAAAGAATCCAAAGTGGTCAAATGCATTGAAAAGGGAATTTCCGTTCTCCAGGGAGATATAAATGAAGAGATGGAGGATTACCCTGATAAGGCCTTTGATTATGCCCTGTGTTCACAAACCCTCCAGCAGGTATATGAACCCTCAGCCCTGATAAAATCCATGCTCAGGGTGGCTAAAATGGGAGTGGTCAGTTTCCCCAATTTCGGTCATATAAAAGTAAGGATGCAATTGGCTGCAACTGGCTGCGCACCCATGACAAAGGAACTGCCCTATTTCTGGCATAATACCCCCAACATAAGGGTTTTGAGTTGAATAAAAGGAAAAAACAAAGAAAAGGAGAAAAAATGGACTGGAACCCGGGAACCCTGCTTGAAATGTCAGGATATTATTGGAAAACCTGCACCCTCCATGCCGGTGTAAAACTGGATATCTTCACTATTATCGGATCCAGCACCCTGTCCAGGGGAAAGATCGCTGAAAAGCTGGGCATGGATGAAAGGGGAGTTACCATGCTCTTAAATGCCCTGGCAGCCATGGAACTTCTGGTTAAAAAAAAGGACACATATACCAACACGACCGAAGCACTGACCTTTTTATCCAAGGATTCAAAACAATATATCGGGTTTATGATTCTCCACCATCACCACCTTGCCCAGTCCTGGGTCAACATGGACCAGGCCATAAGACAGGGCAGCCCCATTCGCCAGACAGCATCCCATTCAGAAGAAGAGGAAAAAGCCCCCATTCACCAGCCTGCCCCGGTTGCAGAGCCTGCCCCGGTTTCAGAAGAAGAGCGGCGGGAAAGTTTTCTCATGGGCATGTTCAATATCGGCATGGCAACAGCCCCGGGTCTTGCAAAGGACCTGGACCTTTCCCAATGCACACGGCTCCTGGACCTGGGCGGAGGACCCGGCACCTTTGCCATCCATTTCTGCCTGAATAACCCCGGCCTGGCTGCTGAAATCTGCGACCTTCCAACCACCCGTCCCTTTGCGGAAAAAACCATTGAGCAATTCAAGGTGTCGGACCAGGTCTCTTTTACCCCGGGTGATTATACAAGGAAAGACTTTTGCCTTGACCAGAAATTTGATGCTGCCTGGCTTTCCCATATTCTCCATGGGGAGGGACCGGAAATGGCGGAAAAAATCATTGCCCGGGCAATATCTGCACTCAGACCCGGAGGAAAAATATTTATCCATGAATTTATCCTGGACAACACCATGGATGGGCCTCTGTTTCCAGCCCTGTTCTCCCTGAACATGTTCCTGGGAACCCAAAAGGGACAATCCTATACTGAAAAACAACTTATTGACATGCTCACAGCCCAGGGAGTAGTCGATATAGCACGTCTGGATTTCAAAGGGCCCACTGAATCCGGGATACTGGCAGGCAAAATCAAATAATTTTTGACGACCAATCCATATTCATGTATACTCTTTCTTACTCTTGAATTCCATGTGCTATTTCTTTATTTTCCTGCTGATTTTATAACTCTTTTGACGAATTATTTTCAGGCTTATTTTTTCAAAGAACACTACTGATTTGTTTTAGGGAAAGGAGCAGGTTTGAAGGATCAGGCTTCAGTTGTTTTTCTCCAGCGGGCCCGGGTCATGACCATGGCAAGGAGAACCGCCTTTATTTTCATAGTCATTGCATTATTTTACTCTTTGGCAGCTGTTGTTTATTCCACCCAGATCATCTACAAGGTTAAGCTGAATTATGCAGTTATTCTGGAGCAGTTTGGGGGACAAAGACAGGCTGTCACTGAAGTGGGCTGGCATTACAGGCTCCCCTTTTTCACAAAACTTGAAAAAGAAGTCCCGTTAATGAACCAGAACATGTACCTTGGAGGTTCTTCAGCCCCAATCAAAATTATTTCCTAGGCAAATGTAGCCCTGTGGACATCGGCTCTAATGACCTTTAAAATAAAAGATTTAAAGGTATGGTATTGAAAACCTCTTCCCGGAAATCCTGCTCCAGGGAGATTTTAACGGCATTTCCAAAGACATCCTCCAGGGAGAAGAGGTCAATAATCTCATCAGCAAAAGGGAAAAAATCAAGGAAAATATTTTTGAAGCATTGAAAAACGACCCATCAACAAGAACGGCCTTACTTTGGAAGGAAAATACGGAATTGAAGTGGTTAGTTTTGTCCTCAATGAAACCCGGTTTGGCGACAAACTGGTGGAGGCAACTGAAGAGAAAAAACGCCGCCAGCTCATAGCAGAAGCAGACAATTATGCGGCAGATCAGGAAGCAGACCGGATCAAAAAACTCTACAAAGCCTACCTTGAAGGGATACGCTCTCTGCATCTGGCACTTGGGGGACCCAGAAACCAGGCGGTAAACCCGGCCCTGTTTGAATTTCTCTCTCAGCAAAAATGGGCCACTGCCTATGAAAAAAATTGAATCCATGGCAGCATCATGGACTTATGATACCAAGGCATTTGTAAGATCCCGCCTGAATCAGTACAAGCCCCCCAACCTGATCTTTTCCGGTATAAAGGAGTTTCTGTATTTCATCTCTTTCATGCGCTGGAAAAAAAAACAGATGAATGTACTCAACAATCCGACTATTCTAACAGACTGGAAAAAACGATTTTTATATTCAGGAGAAACCAACCCCGGTGCTTCCTGGAACAAAATCATTGAAAAAGAACTGACAAAGCCGGAATACCACTATCTGAGTGCTGTTCTGGACAGGGAGTTGACTGATTTACATGTTCCAGTGGAATTGGAAGAAACTTTTGACAAAATCTATAGGGCCCATATCAGGAAAGAGCATATTGAAGACCCGGATGTGCCCAAGGCTCCCATAATGATAATAGAAGGGACTTCTGGCAGCGGCAAAAGCGCCACAGTAAGGGAAGCCCAACAGCATACTTATACGCAGCGCCTTTCAATTGGTGGCTAAAAATGTCTATGGAGAGCTATGCAACAAGGTCGTAGACCGCATGGACCGGAATGTGAGCTGGGATGTATATGTGGGAGATATCAAAGACAAATTCTCAGAAATGGCAAACAATTGTTTTACTTACGGGGTCAGCGAAGAAAAGGGAGTTGTTCTTACAGGTCCACCCGGCAGTGGAAAAAACTTTCTGGTTAGGACCTGGCTTTCCTCCAACCTGAAGGTCCATGACATTGCCACAAGCCCATCTGCCCTCCAGGACACCTCAAGTCCCGTACACGGGGCGGTTGCAAACCTTGAAAAGGTCTATGACATCGCAAAGATGGTGGCTCCCACTGTGATTTTCTTTGACGAGGGCGATGCCCTGGCTCCCAAAAGAAGCGCAACCGGAGGCCAGCCTTCCGATGCCCTGACCAATAAATTTTTAAATATCATTGATGGAGAAATTCCATTGACCAAGGGAGTCCGAAAAGATGAAGTAGGCGGTTCAGTAATCATTGGCGGCCATAGGAAAAAAACGGAAAAGGTATTACTGTATTTAAGACGTATGTATATGCCGCTGCAGAATTATAAAGATCTGGAACCGGAATTTTTAATCGGGTATTGGCAGCGTAAAAAAGACATTATTGCCGTAACTCATTTTGCAGACCTCATGCCCGAGGTCCTGTTTCTGGATGAAGATCACAACAGCCTGAGGGAAGAACTCATTGAAAAAAAAATTCAATACAAAACCGAAAAATACTATGCTGCCAATCAGACGTCCTCGCTTAAAAACGATATCATTAAAACAAAGAAACTCATGAGAAAACGGGCGGAAGAGGAGATCCTTAACCGAGTCAATGCCATCCGCATGTATCTTCTTGATTCTGATCAGGAAAAATATATTTCCCATGAAAAGATATTTAATACCTATATGGAAAAATAATCCGGTTTCATGGATACTGCATATCAATTTTCATAATTATCCGGTTCATGGTAATTGATGCTTTCCGGAGATTGACCTATTCCTCCCTCAAGGCCACTGGCTTTGAAAGAATTTCCGACCAGATAATGGCCTGCTGAAGCCTTGAAGACGACAGCCTGGTTTTCCCATAAGCATTACCGAAACAATTCTCCCGGCCAGAAGACGGCTTTCCAGATTTCAAAACAGGTTTTCCAGGTTCTTCTGAAACCGCCACTGAAATTGAGGGTTCCTGCATTGGCTCTAAAGCCTCATGATACCCATCGTCTTCATACGCATCCGGGTCAAAGGGATCTTCATAGGTTTTTACCATTTCCTGGTCATCTATAATTTCTTCCCAGCCCTGGCCCTGTTTTTTTTCTTTTGCCTGCTTTTCAATCTCTTCTGCAAATTTACGGATTTTATCGCCCAGTTTCCCAAATAAAGACGGTTTTTTTGCTTTATTTGCTTTATTAGGGGCTGCACTTGTTTTTTTCTTCCGGCTTAATTGCTTTAAAATGGATGGAAAAACAAAAAACAAAACAATCAGTATAAAGGTTATGATTGAATCAAAATCCATGGCTTATCCTTGGTAATATCATCGGTAATATCATCGGTAATATCATTGATCCCTGCATTATAATTCCAGGGACCAATGATGGTTGAACTTGGCGCGCTATCACGCGAGCATTTAGCCATTAGCTGCTGACTTTTAGCTAATGGCTAAATGCCAATTCCTATACTGACTGGCTATTTTTGCGGATCTGTTTCCGGGGTTGCGATTTTGTCTCTCATTTTGGTGTCTGCGGAAATATTCTTCATCTTATAATAATCCATAATTCCCAGATTACCGCTTCTAAAGGCCTCTGCCATGGCAAGTGGCACCTCTGCTTCCGCTTCCACTACCTTGGCCCTCATTTCCTGGACCCTGGCCCTCATTTCCTGTTCCTGGGCAAATGCCATTGCCCGTTTTTCCTCTGCCTTGGCCTGGGCAATTTTCTTGTCAGCCTCGGCCCGGTCAGTTTCAAGCTCTGCACCGATGTTCTTGCCCACATCCACATCAGCTATATCTATGGATAAAATTTCATAGGCAGTCCCGGAATCCAGGCCCTTGGAAAGAACGGTCTTGGATATGGTATCTGGATTTTCAAGCACTGCTTTATGGTTGGCGGCAGATCCGATGGTGGTTACAATACCTTCACCAACCCTGGCCAGGATGGTTTCTTCTCCGGCTCCCCCCACCAGGCGGTCAATATTAGCCCTTACAGTTACCCTTGAAAGAGCCTTGAGCTGGATACCGTCCTTTGCCATGGCAGCCACCAGAGGGGTCTCAATAACCTTTGGGTTAACAGACATCTGAACAGCTTCCAGCACATCCCGGCCAGCCAGATCAATGGCCACGCTGCGATTAAAGCTCAATTCGATATTGGCCTTATCGGCTGCAATCAATGCCTGGACCACACGGGAGACATTTCCACCGGCAAGAAAATGGGATTCAAGGCTGTCCGTAGGTATGTCAATCCCGGCCTTAACTGCCATGATCTTGGATTCAACAACCAGTTTGGGGGGAACTTTTCTGAATCGCATAAAAATAATATTGAGCAGTCCCACCTTGGCACCTGATACCAGGGCCTGGAGCCACAGGGAGATATAGGAAAAAATAAAATAAAACAGAACCAGGCCGATGATACCGGCAATGATCAACAAAATATACATGATATTCATAAACACCTCTCCTTAAATTTTTACCTGCATGGTTTCGAGATTATCTTCAACTATTTATGTTTTGCAACAATAATCTGATTTCCTGTTACCCCGATGACAATAATGGGGGTCTGGGCTTCAATAAAATCTCCGTCAGTGACAACATCCAGACGTTTTCCGTCTATAATGGCTGTTCCGGCAGGACGAAGTGTGGTAATGGATTTTCCCTGTTTGTCCATATATGTTTCAAGGTTTAAGGACTGGGATATTACCCCGTCCCTGCTGGACAATCTATTTTTCAAGGACAGGGGAGAAGCGGCCAGAATCTTCATTCCAAGTATTACAAGGATGGGCAGTATAAGAATATCAAGACCGATAAATACCATGCCGCTGAAATTTGAAATAGTGGTAAAAACAAGATACAGGGAGTATGAAATCAGGCCAAGGGCAATGATTGTTAAAACTCCCAGGGACGGAATAAATATTTCCGCCAGGATCACCAGCAACCCCATGATCTGGAAAACAATGGGAAGTATAAATGATTTCATGTGTCCCTCTGATTATCTATTTCTGTTTGAACAATTTCCCTTTGGACTATGACATGATTTTGTTCAACTAGTAAAACCCTGATTGGGGTGCCGGGCTCTATAAAATCCCCCTGGGTTATGGCATCGATTTTTTTATGACCAATCTTAATTTTACCTGAAGGCCTGAAGGGAGTCAAGGCCAGACCAACGTCTCCTGGGTTGATCCCAAGTGCCTGTTCAGAATCTGCATGGGAATCTTCCAGGGTAACTGACAGATAGGGCCCTTTTACCAATGTTGACACCTTGGGGAGCACAAATCTCACCATGAACAGGGAAATAACCAGGGCTCCCATGGAAGCTCCCATTACTAACCCCAGATTCCTGATCAAAAGCTGACCTTCCCAGGGGAAAGAGGGATCTGGAATGACAAAGCCCTGAAAAGACAGCACCAGCCCTGCAACCACCACCACAAGCCCTGTAATACCGGCCACACCAAATCCGGGCAGCACAAAAACCTCTATTCCCAGAAGCAGAAATCCAATCAAAAAAACCAGCAGTTCCGTATAGCTTGCAAGGCCCACCAGGTATTGGTTAAAAAAGACCAGACCCAGGCAGATTATACCGACAAACCCTGGAATCCCAAATCCAGGAGCCTTGATTTCCGTATATAAGGCCGCGATTCCCAGCATCATTAAGACGGGAAGAAAAGGCTGTAGTATCCGAACCAGGCTTTCAGACCAGGATTCCTCCAGGACAATCAATTCATAATTCTCATATCCAAGAAAAATCAGGGCCTGGTCCAGTCCCGTGACACTTTTTTTTGAGAAACCCAGGTCCAAGGCCTCTGTATCATCCATGGTCAAAAGTTCTCCCTTGGCCACAATGGTTTTTTTCAGGGTCACCTGCTTTTTTTGATCCTCTGTGAGGTCGTCATATTCATTCTTATCCATGTATTGGGTTTTGTTATCCATGGTAATCCGATAGACTTCCATTCCCTTGGACACCATGGATTCTGCCAGAACTTCAGGATAATTGTTTCTCTTGGCCAGGGAACGGAATTGTGCCCGTAATACTGTCTGGGTTTTTTCCCCGGCCTCTTTCTGGCCTTCCCCTGTCTGGACAATGGGTGCACAATCCCCGATCAGGGTATTTTCCTTCATCACCAGGGTACCGGAAGCAAGGGCAATCAGGGCACCTGCTGAAATAGCTTTTTTTTCAACAAATGCAATGGATCTCTCCTTTGGAACGGTTGAAATGGTCTCCACAATCTCAAAGGCTGAATCCACTCTTCCCCCAAAAGTATCCATTTTAAAAAGGACAAGGCTGTCTTTTTCATTCTCAATCTCTTTTAATGCCCGTTTTATATAAGCGGCCATGCCAGGTTCAACCGTCCCGGAGACTGGAATCACATATATTTTCTGACCACTTTGATTGTTTTGACCATTCTGATCTGGTACGGCCCATGCCGGCATGGAAGGAAAAAAGATTGCACCAGACATCATAAGGACAAAAAATATAATTAAAGAAAATTTTGGATTCATATTTTTATCTTTTTAGTCATTTAAGAATCCCCTATAAATCCTTACTATACCATGAAATTATCCAATTCAAAGTAAAATCAACCAGCTCTGCAAAAAAACACCCAAAAAACAAGAATCACAGATTTGCCTGAATCCTGGTTGCTTTTTTTGATAAAACAGGCTAATTTTCTTATTTATCCATGAACTTGTTATTGATAATTCTGAACAGAAAAGGGCTTGATCCATCCATGATGCTTCCAATTCCAAGGAACTTTATCACAGAAAGGCTGTTCCCATTATTCCTTATCATTGGTTTTACCGCTGCCACAATGATATTATCCTCCGCCTGTTCCATTAAAACCAATATGATGACCAGTTTATCTGAAACAATTATGAACAACGATGACCTTTCCATGGTTGAAGCAGGAGCCCCGGCCTATCTTCTCATGATCGACAGCCTGATCAGGGAAGATCCTGATTCCAAAGAGATGCTGTCTACAGCAGCCCAATTATATACAGCCTATGCAGATGTATTTGTTGAAGACGCACAACGGTCCCGCAAAATGGCAAACAAGGCATTTGCCTATGCTGACCAGGCTATTTGTATTTCCAATAATGACGCCTGCAATCTAAAAGACAAACCCTATGGGGAATTTCAAGCAATTATCACATCCATGGATAAAGACGATCTGCCTTATCTATTCTCCCTGGGCAATGCCTGGGGCAGCTGGATCATGGCCAATAAAAATGATTTCAACGCCCTGGCAGATATTTCGCGAATTGAAACCATTATGCTCAAAGTAACAATGCTGGATGAAACCTATAAAGATGGGGCAGCTTTTCTATATCTCGGGACCCTGGCCACTTTGCTGCCGCCGGCATTGGGTGGGACCCCGGAACAGGGAAAAGCCTATTTTGAGAAAGCCATTGATCTGTCCAAAGGTAGAAATTTCATGGCCAAGGTCATGTTTGCCAAACTATATGCAAAGATGATGTTTGACAGAGACCTGCATGACAGGCTGCTCAATGAGGTCATGGATAGTGATCCTGAAATACCCGGCTATACCCTGGTAAATACCTATGCCCAGAAACAGGCCAGAAAATTATTAAATGAAGCGGATGACTATTTTTAAATCCCTGATATTGGAGAAACAGATAAAAATGATTAAACGACTGATTCTTATATCTTTATGCGTTACCCTATTTTCCGTACCCGGATATGGACTCACCCTTAAGATTGCCACATTGTCTCCTGAAGGCTCCATGTGGATGGAAAAAATGCGTGAGGGAGCAGCTCAGGTGAAGGCTGAAACCCAGGATAGAGTCAAGTTCAAATTTTATCCCGGTGGAGTCATGGGAAATGACAAGGCCGTTCTTCGCAAAATCCGCATTGGCCAGCTACAGGGAGGTGCCCTTGTGAGCGGCAGCCTGTCCAGCTTTTTCCCGGCAAACCAGATATATGCCCAGCCCATGAAATTTATGACCCTTGAAGAAGTTGATTATATCCGTCACCACATGGACCAGTTCATTATTGACGGCCTTGACAGGGCCGGATTTGTTACCTTCGGACTCAGCGGTGGAGGGTTTGCCTATATCATGTCAAAAAAACCCATTGAAACCATCCAGGATCTCCAGAAACGAAAAGTATGGGTACCGGATAATGACAAACTCAGCAAGGAGGCCATCAAAACCTTTGGCATCACTCCCATTCCCCTGCCCCTGGCAGATGTCAGGACCAGCCTCCAGTCCGGCCTTATCGACACGGTGGCAATTTCCCCAATGGCCGCCATTGTGCTTCAATGGCACACCCAAATCAATTATGTTACAAATATCCCGCTGATTTATCTCCATGCAGTTCTGGCAATAGACAAAAAAAGATTTCTAAAAATATCTCCCCAGGACCAGGAGGTGGTCACCAGGATCATGACCCGGGCTTTCCAGGAAATTGATCTTCAAAACAGGAAAGATGACACAAAGGCCATTGAAGCAATGAAAACCAGGGGGATTGAATTTATCACCCCGGATAAAGCCCATATGGATGAATGGCTTACAACAGCCGGAAAAGCATCCCGAAAGATGGTTGAATCCGGAATACTGCCAGGGGATGTTGTTAAAAAAATGGATCGCCTTTTATTGGAATTTCACGCCAAAGTATCCAAAAATACAAATAACCAATAAAAATGACCCGTGACCAATAAAGAATGATTAATAAAAATGTTCAATAAAACCGGTTTCTTTAACTCTCTGTCTCTGATTCTTCAAAAAATTGAAGACTATATTCTGGTCAGCCTCCTTCTGACCATGATTACCATGGCTGTACTCCAGATTTTTCTGAGAAATTTTTTTGATTCCGGTATTGTCTGGGGTGATTCCCTGGTCAGGGTTCTGGTTCTCTGGATCGGCTTGATTGGTGCCATGGTCGCCAGCAGAACGGATAACCACATCAGTATTGACATTATTTCCAGATTTCTTCCACCCAAGATTAAAAGGTTCACCACCCTGGCAGTTCATTTATTTACAGCCGTGGTAACTGCTGCCATGTCCTGGTTCAGCATGCAATTTGTTGCCATGGAAATGGCGGATAACATGACAGCCTTTGCAAGCATACCGGCCTGGGTGTGTGAAATTATCATTCCCATAGCCTTTGCTGTTATCAGCGTACGATACACATTGTTTTCAATCAACCACATTATCCAGATTATTTCGCCACAGCCATGATCTTTATTTTTGTCGGCATACTAATACTCATTGCCCTGCTGGGGGCACCTTTGTTCACCATTATCATTGCAGGGGCCATGGCTGGATTCTATACCTCAGACATTGATCTGTCCGTCATGGCCATTGAATTATACAGGATTGCCGACACCCCCATCCTGCTGGCTCTTCCATTGTTTACCTTTGCCGGTTACCTTCTGGGAGAAAGCCAAACATCCCAACGACTGGTCCGACTCACCCAGGTCTTCCTGGGGTGGATGCCGGGGGGTCTTGCCATTGTGGCCTTTGTGGTCTGTGCCCTTTTCACCGCATTTACCGGTGCCTCCGGGGTTACCATTGTGGCCATGGGCGCACTATTGTACCCGGCATTGAAACAGGCTGGATACCAGGACAATTTCAGCCTGGGTCTTGTGACCACCTCTGGAAGCCTTGGCCTGCTTCTGCCTCCTTCCCTTCCCCTGATTTTGTATGGAATTATTGCCCAGCAGATGGGTGCCGGAATCCAGATCTCCATTGAAGACCTGTTTCTTGCAGGTATTTTCCCGGCAATTCTCATGATTGTCATGCTATCTTTATGGAGTATCTGGACCAATAAAAAAAATCCCATTCCCAGGACCAGATTTTCCAGGAAAAAAGCTTTCCAGGCAATAAAAGACTCTGCCTGGGAAATCCCTTTGCCCATTTTTGTATTTGCAGGTATCTATTCAGGATATTTTGCCGTGTCAGAAGCAGCGGCAGTCACTGCAATGTACGTGCTTGTGGTGGAGGTTTTTATTTATAAAGAGATCAAATTGTCCCAGCTGGCCAGAATAATCCGGGAATCCATGATTATGGTGGGGGGGATACTTTTAATTCTCGGGGTATCCCTGGCATTTACCAATTTCCTCATTGATGCCGAAGCTCCCATGAAACTTTTTGCTCTGTGCCAGACCTTTGTGACCAATAAACTGGTATTCCTGATTCTTCTGAATATTTTCCTTTTGGTCCTGGGGGCCATGCTGGATATTTTCTCTGCCATCATCATCATGGTGCCGCTGATGCTGCCGGTGGCCCTTGAATACGGGATTCATCCCGTACACCTGGGTATCATTTTCCTGGCCAATATGCAGATTGGTTATTTTACCCCGCCCGTGGGTATGAACCTGTTTATTGCCGGATATAGATTCAACAAACCCATTGTGGAAATCTACAGGGCCACCATCCCGTTTATGCTGGTCCTTCTGGCAGCTGTTCTCATCATCACCTATTGGCCGGCCTTAAGCCTGTTTCTGATATCCTAATCTCTGTATTTTAGTCCCCAAATTTTAATCACAGGATCAAGCCTGGGTGGTTTCATCATCAATCTCATTATCTGGTTGTAAACGGATATCATAAATTTCTGCCACAGCCTTTGCCATATCCAAAAAACGATTCCCTGGCAAAATCGGCTTTTTTTCCTGCAGGGTCAGCCGGTGCATGACCTGCCTCATGCTGACATATACCTCCTGGAGGATCTGGCTTTCATGGCCGGAGATAATGCCTTCAAGGCTCAAACTTTCTGCAAGACGAATATTGTCTGTCCACACCATGATATCAGGAAATCCATGGGCATTTTTTAAAACCAGGTATTGGATTAAAAACTCAATATCAACGATGCCGCCCCTGTCCTGCTTCAGGTCAAACAATCCGCTTTCGTGATTTAACCGTTCTTTTCGCATGCGCTCCCGCATATCATGGACCTGGGTTTTTAAAACTTTTGGGTCCCGTTCTTTTCCCAATACTTTTTCCCGAATCCTATTGAACTGGGAAATAATTCCCGGGTCCCCTGTAATGGGGCGGGCCCGTATCAGGGCCTGGTGTTCCCAGGTCCATGCCTCATTTTCCAGATAGTCTTCAAAGGATTCAATATGGGAAACAATCATACCGGAACTTCCTCCGGGCCGCAGCCGCATGTCAGCCCCGTATAAGGTTCCTGCAGCAGTATGTATTGTCAACGCATTAATGATCCTCTGGCCCAGGTTTGAATAAAAACGGATATTGTCAATGCTTCTTTCCCCTCCCCGGGTCATGCCGGGTTCTGTCTGATGAAGAAAAACAAGGTCCAGATCAGATTTATACCCCATTTCAAGCCCGCCCACCTTTCCATAGGCCACAATGGCAAATCCGCATTTATCAATGGTTTTGCCTTCAAGTCCACTGGGCAGCCCGTATTTTTGGGTAACAATATTCCATGAGATCTCAAGA
>NBML01000036.1 GCA_002085465.1 Desulfobacteraceae bacterium 4572_89
TTCAGACGAAAACCACAGAGTTTTTTTGGAAACCAACAACTTCCAAACAACAGCCATAGATAAATTATCTTCTCTTGGATGCCTTGATTGGATTGATTTTCTGTTTTTTAGTAGCTGCCATGGTTTTAACATGGGTAGCAATATTACAGTTTCCGTTTTTCCATTTAAGTGAGGGATCTGGTGCTGCTGTGCAATAAACACCGGTTGGAAATTCAGAACATCGCTGGCAGCCATTGCATTCATCAACTATTGGCAGACAATGGCCTTCATTATAGCTGCAACCTTTAGCTGTCATGAATACGCAATCGTCACCTTCTCTTATAGTAGTACAAATCATAATAAAAAATCCTGTTGTTTAAATTTATAAAATTTACAACCAAAGCTTATTTTGGTGTAGTTATTTATTTCCTCTGCTATTAATCTATCCTATAAACCTTAGACAAGTATCATAAGGCATAAATTCTGTCAATAAATGTTTGAAATCATTTTTTTATGGGAAAACATCTTTTACTATTGTATATAAATATTATGAATAAAATGCTTACCAAACCAATACAAACAATAAACGAATAAAGAAACAATAAATTATGATTAAAGATATAGCTATTGAAGCCTTAAAAATTGAAGCAGAGAGCATATTGAATCTTACCAAAAAAATAGATACCTCATTTGAAAACCTTGTAAATGATATTTACAATTCCAGGGGAAGGGTAATTGTTTCCGGAATTGGAAAATCAGGCCTTATCGGCAGAAAAATCGCAGCCACACTGAGCAGTACAGGTACAAATTCCATGTTTCTCCATCCCGTGGAAGCAGTTCACGGGGATCTTGGAATGGTCAGCCTGGATGATGTTTTTATTGCAATTTCCAACAGCGGTGAAACCAGTGAGTTAAACCAGCTGCTTCCAGTGATCAAGGATGTTGGCTGCAGAGTGGCTGGATTTACAGGAGATCCCTTGTCAACCATGGCTGGATTTTGTGACCTGGTCATTGATACCGGGGTTGAAAAAGAGGCCTGCCCCTTTAATATGGCACCCACGTCCAGCACAACGGCACAGCTTGCCATGGGAGATGCCCTGGCAGTGGTGCTCATCAATAAAAAAAAATTCAAAAAAAGTGATTTCATGAAATCTCATCCAGGAGGAGTCCTGGGTCAGAGGCTTTCCTGCAGGGTGGGAGAAATCATGTTTAAGGCATCCACTGCCCCCTGCGTGCCGGTTGGGACTTCCATGCCCAAAGCCATTGAACACATGGACAAATACAGACTGGGAGCAGTGATTATCTTAAATAAAGAGCAGCGGGTTGTGGGAATAATTACAGATGGCGATATCCGGCATTACCTGGCAGCAGGCAGCCAGAACCTTGAGTCCATAAAAGTGGAAGAGGTAATGACAGGAACTCCCCAGAGCCTGACCAGGGATGCGTTCCTATACGATGCCCTGAACCTCATGGAAAAATACCAGATAACTGTTTTGCCCATTCTTGACAAAACCAATAAACTGGAAGGACTGCTGCATCTGCATGATATCCTTGGCAAAGGATCATTTAAATTCAATGGAGGAAATCAATGAAAACCTATGATTTCAGTACTGAAATTTCCGTTCTTGGTGAGGCAAAGATTGATTCACCACTGAAAGCACACGATGTTTCAAATAAAAATGGCTCCCGGTTTATTTCAGATGATGCAAGGATCACCGTGGATGTTCAGACTGAATATATAGAAGATTTTACTGTAAAAAAAGAAAGCTTGCCCAGCTTTGAGCAGACAGGTCCCAGGAAAAAAATATATTTTGATCCCAGCAAGCTCAAATGCGCCATTGCCACCTGCGGCGGACTCTGTCCGGGCCTGAACGATATTATTCGGTCTGTTGTTCTTGAACTTTACCATATCTACCATGTTAAAAATATTTATGGTATCCGCCATGGCCTCCAGGGATTTATTCCTGATTTTGGACATGATGTCATGGACCTGAATCCGGAATCTGTTTCCGGCATCCAGGATACGGGTGGATCTATCTTGGGCTCTTCCAGGGGAACCCAGGATATTGGCATGGTGGTGGACTGTCTTGAGCGGATGAATGTGGGAATCCTTTTTATGGTGGGTGGAGACGGAACCCTGGTGGCTTCAAAAAAAATAGCCGATGAGATCCTCCAGCGAAATTTGAAAATATCCGTCATTGGCATTCCCAAAACCATTGACAATGATATTTTCCTGGTTTCCAGGTCCTTTGGTTTTGATTCAGCTGTTGACGTGGCAACTCTTGCCATCAAGGGGGCTCACAACGAATCAGCTGCCTATCCCAATGGCATTGGCCTGATAAAACTCATGGGAAGGCATTCTGGATTTCTGGCAGCAACAGCTGCCCTGGCCCAGCAGGATGCCAACTTTGTACTTATTCCGGAAGTGGATATATTCCTGTACGGGAAAACAGGATTTCTCCAGGCCCTTGAAGACCGGCTCAAAGATAGAAAACATGCTGTTATCATTGTGGCGGAAGGGGCTGGTCAGAATTTTTTTGAAGACAAGGAAAGCCAGTATGATGAATCAGGCAATGTCATACTCAAGGATATTGGAATTTTTTTAAAGGAAAAAATCACCCAATGGTTTAAAGCAAAAAATATTCCCATTTCCTTAAAATATATTGATCCCAGCTATATTATTCGCAGTCTTCCTGCCAATGCCAATGATTCTGTATTTTGCGGATTTCTGGGAAGGGATGCAGTCCATGCAGGCATGGCAGGAAAAACAAATCTTTTAATCAGTTTCTGGAATAACCACTATGTACATGTGCCCATGGATGCCTCAGCCGGCAAACGAAAAAAACTTGACCCCAATGGCAGGCTTTGGCAGTCTGTTCTTGAGGCAACAGGTCAGAATAATTTTTTCAGTGACTGATCTCCATAAACTTTCCCCCTTTTATGGTAATCAGAGATAATTGTTTATGGGCATTGCCGGTTTTGTCAAAAATTGTATTTCCAGTCACACCTTCAAACATTCTGGTTCCCTGGAGCGCATTCTTCAGACTTTCCCTTGAATCAACTCTATCATCCATGGCTGCTGAAAACAAAATGGAAGTTGTGTCATAGGCAATGGCCTCAATAAATCCCGGGCTCTCTTCAAACAGGGAATTAAATCTTTTTTCAAAATCTTGTATAACTTCCTTTTTGCTGTTCCCAAAGTATCCGTCAGTGATCACTGCTTTTTTATTGTATCCCTTTGAACCGGCAAGCAAACTTTTTTGATGCCAGAGGTTTGTACCCAGAAGTACCATGCCCTTTGCATCGTAATAGGCCAGTTGAGGAAGAATTAAATTGACCCTTGACGGGGAATCAGGAATAAACAGGGCCTGGAAATCGATTTGAATTTTTTCTTCCACGGGGATAGGCTTCTTTTCAGTGTTTTGGTCCTGGACAACAGCATCCTCAACCAGGTTTTCAGACTCTGTGGAAAGGTCCGGATTCATCCCTTCTGAGTCTTTTAATTCATGGTCAATCTCCGATTCAGGTATTTCAGGTTTTAAAAAACCAGGCAGGGGATAGTATTCTCCAGTTAATTTTTTAATGGGAATGGTAAAATCTGTATTTTTACCATCATAGGATTCTACCCCCACAACTTCACCGTTAAATTCATCAACAACATCCCAGAATAGCTCCATGTATCTTTTCCCATACCGTTCATCAGGGTAAAGAATTGCCACTTTTTTAATGCCAAGTTCCATAAATATATAGGATGCAAGGGACTGGACCTGCATCTGAGGAGTAATAAAATTGGAAAAAAGATAATCTCCCTTGAGAGGGAATTCATCCTTCTGGGTCATGGCAATGATGGGAATCCCCAGTTTTTCTGCCTGAATACCGGCTGAATCAACAGTCAGTAAAGGGCCCACAATACCCATAACCTTTTTCTGTCCCAGTTCATCCACACATTCCAGGGCTCTTTCAGGATTTGATTGGGTGTCTTTTATAATAACATTAAATTTTTTGCCATGGATTTCAGACAGATCCTGGACGGCAAGCTGTATGCCCTTAAGGGCTCTTTGTCCGAAAATTTTATATTTACCAGACAATGGGAGTAAACATCCAATGGTGTCTTTTTTAAAGGTTGCCAGCTTAATGCCGGCCAGAAGATCCAGGACATCTTGTGCATAGGCGTGGTCTGGATAATTGTCCATAAAAAGCTTTAATGCTTTTCCGGCTCTGGTATAATTGTTTTGGGCTGCAAGGTTTAATCCCAGCCAATACTGCAAAAGTGAATTAGGAATATTCAGGTTTTTGATCTGGATAAACTCTTCAATTACCCTGGGGGAAGTTTTGATCAAAGCCTTTTCAATACCTGATAGAACCATTTCCCTGTCCTGGATTTCAGCCTGGGCCAGGGCCTGGTTGTATATGAACAGAGCATCCTGGTTGTTGCCATCTTTTAAAAATTTTTCAGCCTCTATCATGAGGATCTGGATAAGGGAAACTTTTTCTGGTTCTGGCTCTGGCTTTTCAATTACAGGTTCCTGAACTGATTCCTGGTCCATAGGTTTTTTTTCAATTTTTTGTGCACACCCACCAAGACCTGACAAAAAGGCAAGAACAAGAAAACAGACTATGATATTTTTTGGTTTTATATCCATTTTATTTCGCTAATTTTTAATAAAGTTTTAAAAATTCGACTATATGTAACTTTAAAAGTTATGTCAAAAAATCTTTTATCATGCCCACGGCTTTATCAGTCTGGGAGGGTTCAAACCAGATCAAACCAGGCTCCCTTTTAAACCAGGTAAATTGTCTTTTGGCATATCTGCGGGTATCTCTTTTCAGCAGCCGCACTGCTTCTTCAAAATCCACCTCGCCCTTTAAAAACATACCCATGTGCCGATAGCCAATGGATTGCATTGATTTAAGATCAAGGGGATATCCTTTTTTAACCAGGAGATTAACTTCGTTGAGTAAACCCTGGTTAATCATTCTATCCACACGCCTGTCGATTCGTTCATATAATTTTTTCCGGTCCATATGGAGGCCCAGGGTAAGGCTCTGAAATCTTGGGGCTTTAAAATCATGGCCCCTTTGTTTGTCAGATATGGGCTGACCCGTTGTCTTAAAGACCTCAAGGGCACGTATCAGCCTGAAATGATCATTGGGATGGATTTTTTCTGCTGCTGCAGGATCACAATTTTTTAATTGCCCATGGAGAAACAGTCCTCCTTTTTCCTTGAGTATCCGGGTCAGATCAGACAAGGTCTTTTCACAAACCGGTTGTGCACGGAAAAGCCCATAAAGCAATGCCCGGATATACAGCCCTGTGCCTCCTGCAACAATGGGAAGAGCTCCTCTTTTACAGATGGAATTAATCACCTGGTCTGCCCTGGATGCATACTGGCCAGCGTCAAAGTACTCCTTTGGGTCCAGAAAATCAACCAGATGGTGGGGAGCCATTTTTAACTCATCCTTGTCTGGCTTGGCAGTCCCAATGTCCAGATATTTGTAGATCTGCATGGAATCTGCCCCGATAATTTCCCCATTAAAACACCTGGCAATGGCCAGGGCAAAACTGGTTTTACCGATACCGGTGGGACCGCAGATTGTGATGATTTTTACCATGGTGGCTGAAGTATTTTGCCTTTTCTTCATTAAGGGTTGACAATATTTGAAAGAACCCCTTATAACATAATTTCTTAACTAATAGAACGTAATTACAATCAAAACAAAAACAGATGATTAGAATTCATATCTAAATTTATTTGTTCTAAAATCATTTATGTTTGCGGATGTAGGAGACCTGGGGTATGGCTTTTGATCTTTTTTTTAATTCATCACTTATATTACTTGCCATTGGGATGGCTTTTAAGATTTTCCAATGGTTTTCCTATAAAATAGGAATTCAAACTGAAAATTCCTCTTTTCCCCAAAGATTAATTTCAAGTCTATCAGCAATGGCTGGAATTATTTTCAATATTAAAATCATTATTGCATTGAAAATATTCATCCTTGATGTGCTATTTCAATACAGGATTCTGAAACAGGATGTTTTACGCTGGGTAATGCATATGCTGATATCCTGGGGTTTTATCCTGCTGTTTTTCATGCATGCCCTGGAATCCATTGTATCTGAAGCATTTTTGCCCTATTATTTATCAACTGTTAATCCCTATATGTTCCTTAGAGATTTTTTCGGTTTCATGGTTTTAATTGGAATTGCCATTGCCATTTTCCGTCGTTTTTTCATGAAAATCCACAGGATGACAACAAACAAATCTGATGTTTATGCAATTTTTATTGTTGCTGTTATTATCTTTTCCGGAATTTTTCTAGAGGGTGCTAAAATCATATCCCATACTGATTTTCAAAATATGGAAGAAGAATATTCAGCCCTGGAATATGAAGAAGATATACTGGCCCTGGAATCCTATTGGGTAAAATATTACGGCCTTGTTTCTCCAAATATTAAAGGAGATATTTCCCAGGAAATTCTGGCGACTGGTGAAGAGATACATACAGAAAGCTGCCTTGACTGTCACACTACACCTCAATCTGCATTTACCGGATATGCCGCCTCAAAATTAATGAAACCCATTGGCGGACTCCTTGACAGCATGGGCATTGTAAGTTTTTTCTATTACTTCCATATCCTTGCCTGCTTTATTGGTCTTGCTCTATTGCCCTTTACCAAAATGCTTCATATTTTTACCACACCCATCAGTTTAATTGCCAACGGAATAATGGAGAGAAAAAGTTCCAGCCCATTGAACATAGCCACACGTCAGCTTATTGAGCTTGATGCCTGTGTCCATTGCAACACTTGCAGCAAAACATGTTCAGCAGGTTCTGCCTATGATGTAAAAAACAATGTAAACATCCTGCCCTCGGAAAGAATGGTTTCCCTGGGCCAGTATTTTAAAAACAAGGACCTGGGCTCCTCACAATTCATGGCAATTCAGGAAGGTATTTTCCTTTGTTCAAATTGTGACCGGTGTACTGTTGTGTGCCCGGCAGGTATAAACCTTAAAGAGCTCTGGTATGATGTAAGGGAAGAATTTATTCGTTCCGGCACTTCCATCACTCCCCTTGTATTATCACCCTATTCCTATAACCGCACCTATCATCAGGAAGATTTCAATGCAAAACTTTCCGACATACCGGCCAGACATGCCAAAGGCATTATCGCTTCCAAATACAGAAAAAAGACCGATTCAGAAGAAACCCTGTCTTTAACGAATACGGACAATGAGTTAACTGAACAAAATTCTCTCCTGGAAAGCACGTTTTCATATTGTTTTTCATGCGAAAACTGCACCAATGTCTGTCCAGTGGTCATGAACTATGAAGACCCTGGCAAGGCCCTTAATATGCTTCCCCACCAGATGATGAGATCCCTGGGTCTCGGGCTTACAGACCTTGCTCTTGGATCTAATATGCTTTGGGATTGCGTTACCTGTTATCAATGCCAGGAGCATTGTCCCCAGAATGTTAAAATAACTGATATTTTTTATGAACTTAAAAACAAAGTAGCCAAAGATTGTTTTTACTCTCAAGAAGAGATCTAAATGGTGCCTTATTAAATAGTTTACAGCAACGGAAAAAAATATGAAAAAATATGCATTATTTATTGGATGTAACATACCGGCAAAAGTTCAGCAATATGAGACTTCAGCAAGGGCTGTGCTAGAAAAATTAAATATTTCAATCACTGATATAAAAGAGTTCAACTGCTGTGGTTATCCCATGAAAAATACCGATCAGATGGCATGGCTGCTGTCAGCTGCCAGAAATATTGCCCTGGCTGAAAAAAAAGGTCTGGATATCCTGACCCTTTGTCAATGTTGTTTTGGAAGCCTTAAAAAAGCAAATTCTTTTTTAAAGGATGACAATGATATTGCCCTTAAAATCAATGAAATTCTAAGCAAAGAAGGCCTCAAATACAAAGGGACCTCTTCTGTAACAAACTATTTGTCCGTACTCCATAATGACATTACAATTGATGAACTTAATAAAAAAACCATTGATCATTACAAGGATCTTAAAATAGCAACCCATTATGGCTGCCACGCCCTCAGGCCATCTGCAATAATGGAGTTTGATGATCCTGTATCCCCATCAATCATTGACAATCTTGTCAATGTGACAGGAGCAAAAAGCATTGACTGGGCATCCAAACTGGATTGCTGCGGAGCACCTGTTCTGGGAATCAATGACAATTTATCCTATGACCTTACAGAAAAAAAACTGGCAAACGCCAAAAAGGCTGGTGCTGATTTTATTTGTGTGGCCTGCCCATGGTGTCATACCCAGTTTGATAAGGTTCAGGATCTTATTGTTTCAAAAAGGGATAAAGAAATCCAGCTTCCCTCAATTCTTTATACTCAGCTTTTAGGACTTCGCCTGGGTATTGGCCAAAAAGAATTAGGCCTTGCCAGGCCTGATCATCAGGGTCAAAACCATACTGGCTCTGATTATAAAAAAAATGAACTTTTGAACCAGGCGTTTTCCAAACTTTTTGAGACCAGAGATAAAACTGAGAAAAAAGCCAAAAAGAAAAAGCCAGCCAAAAAAAAATCGGCCCAAAAAGAATCAACCCAAAAAAAATCAATTGGAACAAAACCAGCAAAAAAAGAATCCCAGACAATTGAATAAAGTTTTGTATAAAAAATTTTAAAGCCCGGTTTTTATAAAATCAGGTTGTTTATTAAGTCAGGTTGTATATTAGGAGAAAAAATGTCACAGAAAAAAATCGGTTCAATCATGGTGGTTGGAGGTGGGATTTCAGGAATGCAGGCAGCCCTTGATGCTGCTGATTCCGGATATTATGTTTATCTTGTGGAAAAGTCGCCTTCCATTGGCGGTATTATGGCTCAGCTGGACAAGACTTTTCCTACCAACGACTGTGCCATGTGAATTATTTCACCAAAACTGGTCGAGGTCGGCCGGCATATAAATATTGAACTTTTAACCCTGTCTGAAGTTAAAAATATAAATGGTGAAGAAGGTAATTTTACTGTGGATATTGTCCAGCATCCCCGATATGTTGATATGGACAAATGCATTGCCTGCGGTCTATGCGCTGAAAAGTGTCCCAAAAAAGTGGATGATGAATATGATGAGGGACTTGGGAAAAGAAAAGCAATCTATGTAAAATATGCCCAGGCAGTGCCTTTAAAATATTCAATTGATGCAGAAAACTGTATTTACCTTACAAGGGGAAAATGTGGGAATTGTGAAAAAGTATGCCCCACCAATGCAATCAATTATAAAGACAAGCAAAAAGATATCACCCTGAATGTGGGGTCTGTTATTATTTCTTCAGGCTGCAAACCCTATGACCCTGGCGAACATGATGTTTATGGGTATAATAAATCCAAAAATATTGTAACAAGTCTTGAATTTGAACGTATACTTTCTTCTGCCGGACCCTATGAAGGGCATCTGGTAAGGCCTTCCGATAAAAAAGAACCAAAAAAAATAGCCTGGCTCCAATGTATAGGTTCAAGGGACAACCATTTAGGTTCCAATGGGTACTGCTCCTCTGTCTGCTGTACCTATGCTGTCAAGGAAGCAATGCTGGCCAAGGAACACAGCCCTGATCCTCTGGATACAGCAATCTTTTATATGGATATCAGAACCCATGGAAAAGATTATGAACATTTCTATAACAGGGGCAGAGATGAGTCTGGAATAAGATTTGTTAAATCCAGAATCACCAATATAGTTCCCGATGCTGCAACAGGCATGCAGATTCTTAATTACATAGATGAATCCGGAATCAGGCAGGAAGAAGAGTTTGATATTGTGGTATTGTCCGTTGGACTGTGCATTGGAAGTGAAGCTGTTGAGCTGGCAGGCAAAATGGATATCAGCCTTGATCACTATAATTTTGTTACCACCAATAGTTTTGAACCGGTCAAGACCTCAAAACCGGGTGTTTTCATCTGCGGAGCTTTTGAAGCCCCTAAAGATATTCCCTCCTCTGTTATTGAATCCAGTGCTGCCGCCGGTATGGCAGGCATAAACCTCAGGGAATCCAGGTGGTCCCTCACCAAAACCAAAAAAATTCCAGAAGAGATTAATATAACAGGAGACGCCCCGCGAATAGGGGTTTTTGTCTGCAGATGCGGGACCAATATAGCAGGTGTGGTTGATGTGCCTGCTGTTGTTGAAATGGCAAAAAAACTGCCCTATGTCGTATATGCCGATGAGAACATGTTTTCCTGTTCCCAGGATACCCAGGATGCCATCTCAGACATTATAAAGGAAAAACAGTTGAACCGGGTTGTCATAGCAGCCTGTACACCCAAGACCCATGAAGGTCTGTTCCAGGAAACACTGACCAATGCCGGTATCAATAAATATCTTTTTGACATGGCAAATATTCGGAACCAATGTTCATGGATACATGCCAAAGAGCATGAAAAAGCAACCCAGAAAGCCAAAGACCTGGTACGCATGACAACAGCCAAGGTTGCTTTGCACGAATCCCTGACAGAACCCACCCTTGAAATTGACCAGGCAGGCCTGGTTATCGGTGGAGGTGTTGCAGGAATAATGGCGGCAAAAACACTTGCCGATCAGGGATATCACACCCATCTCCTGGAAAAGGAAGACAGGCTTGGGGGCCAGGCAAACAAGATCTATCAGACTTGGCAGCAAGAAGATGTCCAGACCCATCTTAAATCAATGATAAAGTCTGTTGAAGAAAATAAATTAATCCATATTCATTTGAATACAGAGATAACAGATGTTGATGGATTTGTTGGAAATTTTGAAACCCATATCAATGAAAATGGTACCAAAGATACCCTGAAGCATGGCATCACCATTATTTCCACGGGAGCTTCCGAGCTAAAACCCCAGGAACATCTTTACGGAGAAGATGACCGTGTAATAACAGGGCTTGAACTGGACCAGAAGTTTTTAAATAATGATGAGGATCTCAAATCCTTGAACACTGCAGTCTTTATCCAATGTGTGGGTTCAAGAATACCTGAACGTCCCTTTTGTTCAAAAGTCTGCTGCACTCAATCCATCAGGAACGCCTTGAAATTAAAATCAATAACTCCTGAAATGAAAGTGTTTGTATTGTATCGGGATATGCGTGCCTTTGGATTAAGGGAAGATCTTTATACCCAGGCCCGGGAAAAAGGCATACAATTTATCAAATTTGATTTTGAAAAAGAACTTAAAGTGAAAGGGAAAGAAGATCATCTGCAGGTGGTTTTTTCCGACACCTCACTTAGAAGGAAAATGGAGATAAAAAGCAATCTCATTGTTCTTGCCTCTGCCATTGTCCCTGAAAAGGGGAATAAGCTTGCAGCCATGTATAAAGCCACCCAGAATGCTGATGGTTTTTTCATGGAAGCCCATGCCAAACTAAGACCTGTTGACTGCTCAACAGATGGTGTATTCATCTGCGGCCTTGGCCATGCTCCCAAACCCATTGACGAGTCCATATCCCAGGCCCAGGCAGCTGCCACAAGGGCGGTTACCCTTCTTGCCAAAAAGAAAATGAACATGGACGGAACCATTGCCATGGTGGACCAGGAGATCTGCAGTTCCTGCGGTGTATGCGTTTCCATCTGTCCATTTTCCGCTCCGTCCTTTGACAAAGAAGGCCGTTTTGAGGGGAAAGCCCAGGTCAACCCTGTGCTCTGTAAGGGATGCGGATTATGTGTTGCGTCCTGCAGATCAGGGGCCCTGCATTTAAAAGGATTTGACAATAATCAGATATTTGCCCAGATATTTACCCAGGATGATAAATTTGAGGATGAACTACTCCCTGAAAACAAAACAGACGTCGAAAAAAAATCAGCTGCTGATAAAAAATCAGCTGCTGAAAAGAAAAAAAATACAGCTGATGCTGCTGTTTAAGGAGATATGAATAATGGAAGATAAAAAAATCAAAATAACCAGCTTCCTCTGTAACTGGTGCAGTTATGGTGCAGCTGATCTTGCCGGGGTCAGCAGAATGCAGTACCCTGCTGATATAAGGGTGATCCGAATTCCCTGCACAGGAAGGATGAGTCCTAAATTTATCCTTTCTGCCCTGAGGGAAGGCGCAGACGCCGTGTGGGTGTCTGGCTGACATCCCGGAGAATGTCATTACCTGGACGGTAATTATTATGCACGCAGGAAATTCGCTTTAATGGGCAACCTTCTTGAGCACATGGGAATTGATAGGGACAGGGTCCATTTTTCCTGGATCTCTTCCG
>NBML01000096.1 GCA_002085465.1 Desulfobacteraceae bacterium 4572_89
GTTGACCACCTCCACCCTTGGGTCATGAAAGGATCGGTGGTTGATCCCTGTCAGCACTGGATGATTTTTTGCAAGCCGGGTCATGACGGGATCCAGGTCCACCAGGGTGACGGATCCCACATCCCTGTATTTGAGCACCTCCCGGAGGGCCAGACCGTCCCCTCCCCCCAGGATGAGAATCTTTCCATGGCTGGAGGCAAGGCCCATGGCCGGGTGGACCAGGGGTTCGTGATAGCGCTCTTCGTCATAGGTGGAGAACTGTTCCTGGCCGTTTATGTAGAGCCAGTAGTGGGAGCGCCACCGGGTCATGACAATCTTCTGATACCGGGTCTGGCGGGAGAGAACTTTCCTGAAATGGGTAAGGCGATGAAACCTGACCAGGAGCCAGAGGGCCACCAGGAAATTGATACTCCCCAGGAGCACCGGAGTGTAGGCAAAGCCCAGAAAGGGCAGAAAGACAAAGGCAAAAAGGATGCCCCCCAGGAGGGAGCCGAAATAATCCATCTCCAGGACAGATGCTATGTTGGTCCTGAGTTCCTGGTACCCGGAGTTGATCCTGGTTGCCAGGGGAATCTCAAGACCTATGAGAAACCCTATGGCCAGGGCCAGGGGGTAGATGACCGCCTCCCGGGACTCCATGTAGATGGAAAGTCCGAAACAGAGAACGGCGGAGAGGGCGCAGAGGGATGAGAGGAGCATCTCCACAACGATAAAGGTGTCCAGAAGATGGGTCTTGAAATTCCGGCTCCATCGGCTCCCCAGTCCCATGGCAAAGAGCATGAAGGACATGATCAGTGTCCACTGGAGGGTTGCATTGCCCATAAGATAGGTGGCCAGGGTGGAGAGGACGAACTCCGCCACGATGCCGGAGCAGCCTGTGGCAAAGAGACAGAACTGGAGTGCCCTGCTTCTGGATTTCTGGTAATCCTCAATTTTAGATTCAGGGCCGCTTCCCGGGGGAGAGACGGAGGAAGACGTACTGGTCATGGACAGGGGAGAGCCTCATGATGGAATGGGATAAAAAAGGCCCGGCTCATATGCACCAGTAGATGATAAAAGCACCGGCAATATAGGCAAAAGCTTCGATATAAGCGGCTCCGATGTTGGGCCCCTTCTCCTCCCTGGATTTATCCGGCTTGAGCCCCATGATCTCATGGGATAGCTTCACCCCGGGCATGAGAAGCCGGTCGGTGAGTGTCCTGAGCAGGGGCAGAGCAGATAGCCCCACCAGGGAGTAGGTGAAAAAATCTGTAAGATTCTCCTGCCAGGAGACGAAATCCCCTTCGGCGGCCAGCCCCACGATGATGCCCAGGGATATCAACGCTCCGGCAAAAGCTATGCCCGCAGCCACATTATCTTTTTCGATCTCTTTCTGGATATCAAAGGAGGTGATGAGGTTATAGACAAAGGCGGCCACGGCCAGAAGCAGCTGGCCCAGGATCCAGAAGACCAGGGCGGTCCAGATGCTCCCCCCCTCGCCTGAAATAGCGCCGAAAAGTACAAAACCCGATGCCAGGGAGGTGCCGAACACCACGGCCCCGGTGCCCTGGTTCCTGTCCCTTATGAGCTCATCTTTCACCCTGAATTTATGGAGGATCACACGGTCGCAGAAAAATGTGGAGAGGTTCAGCAGGATGATGCCAAGCATCCCATAGAAAAAAAGATCCAGCAGGTCCGTTGAAAGCCCCCTTGAGGGGCCCACCACCGTGCCCCCCAGGGTGAGGACAAGGCCTGCAAAGTAACCTGTGACCGAGAGGGCTACGGCAGGATTATCATTCTCCACCAGCTCCCGGTTGAGATTAAAATCCCGGTGGAGCAGCCCGTAAATCCATTTTCCTATGTAAAAGAGGATGAAAAAGACAGCAATATATATCAGTCCCAGGAAAAAATCGTCCAGTCTCATTTGCCCAATCCTCCCGAACGTCCCCTTAAACCGGTTTTAGTCCTTCCAATACGACTGCTTACACGGTTCTTGAAACTCTGTTTGGAACTCTTGGCCCCTGCCATGCGGGTCGCAAAAAAGCCGGGTCTTATCTTTTTTGCGATGGCACCGCTGGAGCCGTACTCTTTTCTGGAGCCGAAGAAGGGACGGCCCTGGGATCGGTATTTGCGGTACATACCGTAATCATTGCGATGGACAGGATGATACCACCCTCCGAAAAGACTGCTGAAAAAAGCGTATTTCCCGTAAAATTCCCAGAATGAGCCGCCGGAAGAGTCCTGGCGCCAGCGGCCGTACTCAGAATCTCCCACATACCCGTACCCCGGGGGGGAGACCTGATCCTCCACCACTCCGTCCTTTTTTGTAACAAGGGCCATTCCCAGGAAAGCTTCATTGGCCCTGAAATATTTTTCAGGCACCCTGAGCCAGTCGGTTTTTTTTGAGCCGTCGGGCTCCACCACCAGATATTTATGATAATAGGACTTGGAAAAGGTCCCCTCTTTTTTCATGTCATCCAGGAGTATTGAGTAAGTGGGCTTGTCTGCCAGGTCTCTCTTGAGGGAGGTGAGGGGTATCTCGCCGGAACCTCCACCGCAGCTGGTGAGAAACGGCACAAGGCCAAATACCATGATCACCATGCAAAACATGCCGAGGCGCGCCGTCATTGATCCGGCGTCCCCGGAGCCCTTGAGACTAAAGGAGACTGCTGATTTATCACCAGCTCTCTGATTGGGGGGAAATTGCTGTTCCATGCTTCTATCCTTAACAGATCATTAGATGGGGATCAAGGGGATTCACCAATTTTGATTTTGATTTTTCAGACAAAGTGTGTGATGCGTAACATACTGAAATCAAATCAGTCAAAAATTCAGGTTCGCGACTTTTCGCCTCATTGGATTCCATCATTAGAATTGCTGAAAGGGGATTTAAGCAAATCCGACTTCAGTGACTGAACACCACGGCCAGATCCACCCGTCGTTCCAGCCCCTTTGCCCGGGACATGCCCTTTGCAGCAAACCGGTACCGGCCGGTGGTTCCCACCTGAAAGACCGACGGCTTGATGCCGAATTTCTCCAGCTCATGGACCACGTTGGCGGCCCTGTCCGCCCCGAGCTCAAAATTGGAAGGATATTTTTTGGTGTTAATACTCCGGATATCGGCATACCCGTCCACCAGAATCTTCACATCACGGTCTGCGAGAAACCCGGCGAGCTTTTTCAACAGGTCTTTATACTCATGGGCAACCGTGGCCTCAGCGGTGGCAAAAAGAATGGGAAGCCGGTTGATCAGCCTGGAGCAGCCGTCACCCCGGGTGAGTTCAAACCAGTCATCCAGGCCGGCTGATTTCAGATCCCGGGCAAGGTCATCTCTGAACCGCTGCTGCTTCTCAGCTGGGGAGGGTCCGGAAGAGGCTAAAACTGATGTAGATGAGGCTGACGTGGATGAGGCGTTAGAAAAATTTAAACCTGCCGAACCTGCCCCGTGGTGGTCTTCTAAAGGAACTTCCGAAATGGAACCTGCCGGAGAAAGGGGTGAAATCCCGCCCTTTTCCACAGGATACTCGCCTGCGCCAAGGATCTGCAGCTTATCCTTCAGCCGGGCAATATCTTTATCCAGAGCCTCCATCCTGAATTTTGCCAGCTCAAGGCTCTTGACAAGGGCACAGGGCACAGGGGTATAGCGGTCCTGGATCTTTTGAATCTTCGTCTCAAGCCAGATACGGTTATTTTTAACCCTCTCAAGCTCCAGCCGGTTGACCTGGATATTGCCCTGATATTCCGATATGAGCTGGGCCCTTTCGGTATAAGTATACGGCCCGGCATAACCACTGCCCGCCATCACTCCCTGGGGCAGAAAAACGGCAAAAAAAGCCGGAAGCACCCATAATAACCCTGCTAACACTCTCTGCACTCTTCCCGGTCTCTTCATCATAGACTCTCCATGGTTATCCTGAATCAAAGCCCCTGATCCACCATCAAGGTGCCACCTGCCGCGTTGCCTACGTTCGCTCCTCCCTGGGGAGTATGACGTAAGCGTTCACAGGGCACTGCACCTGCTACGTTGGCGGGCACTTGAAGTACATGAGTACGCCCGCCGCCTTGTATATGCAGCACCCTGTAAACGCTTACAATTCGGCAAATTGACTGTGAACGATTACAGTATGACTTATACACCTCAGTCGTCACTCCTTGGCGCCTTGCATCTGACACTTTTTTTTGTGTCATTGTGACATGTTATAAGATTTGATGGTGAATTTGGGAAGCAGACCCCGCTTGCTGTTTCTATTTCACACCGTTTGCACTGACAACAGAGTTTCTGCCGTGAGTGTCGCCCGCGCCTATTCCCACGGGCCACCAGATCATTTTCCGACAGGCAAAGTTGACCCTGAGACTCATATGGGCTTCGGTGATGCCGAAATCCCTTCTCTTTACATCGATGATCTCCGCCCCCCTGAGCCAGGACTGGGCCTGGGTCCGGATAATATCATAATCGCCCATCGCAGACGCAACCACCGAGCTACTGGGCTGAAAACAGCAGCAACCGGAAATCAGCAGCAGCCCTCCAACAATCAATCCACATGCAGCACATCTCATCACGTTCATCTTATGCTCCTTATGTTTTTTTTATACGAAACTCCGGCCAACCATCTGTAATCATATGACCCTGCTCCGGCCATGCCGGTTATAATATGGCGTCACGTCTTGCAAATCTCCGACAATAGATGCTAAACATAATTACCATCGGTCATGAAATTCAATAACTTTATTTTTTATGACTCTGATACGGCTACCCCGGACCTTGAATTAATAAGACTCAGGAACAATGAAATACACAGCAAAAGACATACCAGGAGTTCATTTTTTTCTTCTTCTGCTTATCCTGCTGCCCTTTGAGCTCTTTCCATACCCCTGTTCCGCCCGGGGAGAAAAGCTTCAAATCTTCTATCTGCGCCAGGATGTTCTCTTCACAGGCAATACGATTTCCAGAGCAAATCTTCTCATGCTGCCGGGGGATGAAGAGTTCAGGCTGGAAAAATTTTCCACTATTGTCATCCAGGGTGAGGCAGCCCCTTCCCTACCCGGGCCTGAAAAAAATCTTGAAACCCGTGCTCTTCATTCAGCCCTTGCATCACTTCTGGAAGCCAAAGGGCTCAAATCAGTCAAAAATCTGTCGACCACCGTCAACGGTTCAACCCGCCAGGACACAATCATGAGTTATGAGGGCGCCGTCATTCTCCCGGCTCAAACCCTGACCCGAACCTTTGATCCTGAAAAGAGAGTGTTCCGGCTCACCCTTAAAATCCGGTTTGCTCCCCTCTCCTTTCCGGACAGATGGCGGCTGCAGCAGCTCATCAAAAAGGGGACGGATCTATTTTCAGACCTCTTCCTCTATCCATAAAACCCACATGTCCTGACGGACACAACAAATGATGAAAATGCTGATTAATAGTTCATTCATCATTCACATAATTTTCCTTGTAACAAAGGAGCAATACTGTATTATTAACTATTAAAATTAATTTTAGATTAAAAGTGAGCCATGAATAAAAAAGAGATCCTGTTATTTCAGAAAAAAATCATCCGGAAAGAGATTTTGGCCTGGGACTCCATGACCAAAAAAGAGAAAACCGCTGCATTTAAGTTTGCAGATGGGTATAAGAGCTTTTTAGACCTGGCCAAGACCGAAAGGGAGGCTGCCCGGGAGATCGTCCGCATGGCCCGGGAGGCGGGGGGGCAGGACCTGGACCAAGCCCTGGAAAAGGGCGGTGCCAAAAGCGGGCCGGGATTTTACTACTCCCTGCATCAGGACAAGACCGTTGCCCTGGTGCGGGTGGGGAAAAGGCCGGTCCGGGAAGGTCTCAGGATAATAGCGTCCCACCTGGACTCCCCCAGGCTGGATCTGAAGCAGTGCCCGGTCTATGAAGACACGGACATGGGGCTTTTAAAAACTCACTATTACGGCGGCATCCGGAAATACCAGTGGCTCTGTGTGCCTCTGGCCCTCCACGGCAGGGTGGTCAAGGCAGACGGAGAGATCCTGGACTTAACCATTGGGGAGAATCCAAATGACCCCGTATTCATGGTGTCAGACCTTCTTCCCCATCTGGCCGGCAAAATCCAGGAAAGCAAGAAGCTCTCCGAGGCCTTTGAGGGTGAAAAGCTGAACCTCATCGCAGGGAGCCTGCCCCTGGGGGACGACACCATTTCAGAGAGATTCAAGCTGGGGGTATTAAAGCACCTCCATGACGCCTACGGCCTTGTGGAGGAGGACTTTGTCAGTGCCGAACTGGAAGCGGTTCCCGCAGCCTGTGCCAGGGACATCGGTCTTGACCGCTCCATGATCGGGGCCTATGGCCAGGATGACAGGATCTGCGCCTATTCAGAGCTCCAGGCCCTTCTGGACATCCCCGAGCCTGAGTATACTGCCCTTGCCCTCTTCTATGACAAGGAGGAGATCGGCAGCGAAGGCACCACCGGCGCCAAATCCATATTTCCCGAAAAGGTGGTGGGGGATATTCTAAAGCTTCTCAATCATCAGACGCAGGGGCTGAACTTGTGGGCATGGTGCGGAGGCTTTTCAATAAAAACAGGGTGGTCTGGCAGACCGGAGAGCTGGGGAAAATTGATCAGGGGGGAGGCGGCACCCTGGCAAAATTCCTGGCTGAAAAAGGCATTCAGATTCTGGACTGCGGACCCGGTCTTCTGTCCATGCACGCCCCCATGGAGATCTCCAGCAAGGCGGATCTCTTCATGACCTTCAAAGGGTTTCACTGCTTTTATGAATAAATGCCAACAAAGAACGAAACTCCACACAGGATGCCGCCAGATCAAAGCGAGTTTCATATCACCCACATGTCCTGACGGACACAACGAAGGTTGAAAGATAGTTCTATTTTATAATACAGAATTTATTGTGCTTAAAGTTTAATTCAACCACAATATGTTGTAGTTAAAGTGGCTCTTTCATACAAACCGGCATGGCCGGAGCAGAATACTTGCTCTTGGCCACAACAAAAGTTAAAACTCTTACAATTACAAGACCTTAATCTGAGTTTTATATAACAGCCATGAGTCGAGGACTCACAACAAGGGATGAAAATGCTGATTAATAGATCCTTTCAATTACATAAAATGGACAGCGCATAAGCGCTACTTTATTCATCATTCATCATTCATCATTCATCATTCATATAACCCACATGAAATCCATATCCACTGACAACCGCCCGGAAGGGGACAACCCTACAGAGACTCCAGGGGGAGCAAGGGGAGGTGCGACTGCCCTCCAGCCGGTACTCTCCCTTTTTCTGGCATGGGCCATGGTGCTGCTCATTTCATCACGGACATTTGCCAGCACCGGGTCCGTGGGGGTGATCCTGGCGGACAGCCGTGGGGAGTTCCTCCATGAAGAGAACCCGGACACCCCATTTGTTCCGGCATCCACCCTCAAAATTCTCACCTCCCTCCTGGCCCTGCACCACCTGGGGGAAAACCATCGTTTTCCCACGGAGATCTTTCTGGACGGATCAGATAATCTCATCGTCAAGGGATATGGCGATCCCATGCTCACCTCCGAGGCCATTCAAAAAATGGCCGAAAGACTTGCCGGGAGCCTGAAAAAAAAAGGAGTCAACAAAATCGGCTCCATCGTTGTTGACGACACCTATTTTCAACATGGGATAACCATTCCCGGCACCGGCACCACCTCCAATCCCTATGATGCACCGGTGGGAGCGTTCTGCGCCAATTTCAACACCGTTCTCTTTGCCATGGCAAAATCCCGGTATATCTCGGCGGAACCCCAGACCCCCCTTCTCCCCTTTGTTCTGGACAGAATCAAGGCATCGGGCCTTGGGAGGGGAAGAGTCATCCTCTCGGACAAAGAGAGCCGGACCTATGCCGGACGGCTTTTGAAATTTTTCCTGGAAAAAAATGGTATCACCATAACCCACGGGGTGACAAGGGGGAGGGTTGGGAAAGAGGATCAGCTCATGGAGAGGTTCTTCTCCTCCCACACAGTGGAAGAGGATATCCAAAATCTCCTCCTTTTTTCCAACAACTTCATGGCGAATCAGCTTCTCCTTGCCTGTGGAGCCAAGGTCTTCTCGCCCCCGGCCACCCTGGAAAAAGGGGTCCGCCTCTTGAATAAATTTGCCGGGGAGACGCTGAATCTTAAAGGTATTGTCATAAAGGAGGGATCTGGGCTTTCAAGGGAGAACAGAATCACACCCCGCCAGATGCTAACCATCCTCATGGCCTTTAAACCACATCGAAGCCTCATGAAAATAGATGGGAACGAATTTTACAAGACCGGAACCATGAATGGAATTCGCTGCAGGGCAGGCTTTTTTGAAACAAAAGATGGAAAGGCCTGCCCCTTTGTGATCATGGTCAACACCCCAGGCAGGGGGTATGATGATATAAGGCAAAAACTCCAAACCATGATAACAAAGATGTGAATTTTATGAAACTCCCATGGGTCCGTCCCTGATCCACCATCAAGGTGCCACCTGCCGCGTTGCCTACGTTCGCTCCTCCCTACGGAGTATGACTTATACACCTCAGTCGTCACTCCTTGGCGCCTTGCATCTGACACCTTGATGGTGGCCAGGAAGGTGCCTTTTTTTGTGTTATTATGACATGTTATAGGCTTTGATGGTGGATTTGGGGTCCAGCCGCCGGGTCCTGAGGGGGGGGCGGATGAAAAGCCTAAATTTTACCGACGCCCTCGGGGAGGGTGCCCTTTTCGATATAGGCGTAGGCGCTGTGGTTATGGATGGACTCAAAATTTTCAGCACTCACGGAGAACCAAGTGATGTTTTCATCCTTCATCATGCACTGTGAGACGTCCCTGACCACATCTTCAACGAATTTAGGGTTCTGATACCCTTTTTCCGTGACATACTTTTCATCCTCCCGCTTCAGAACCGAATAGACCTCACAGGATGCGGACCTTTCAACGATGGTGATTATATCCTCGATCCAGATCAACTTCTTGAACCTGGTGGATACCAGAACCTCGCCCCGCTGGTTGTGGGCCCCGAAATCGCTGATCTCCTTGGAACAGGGACAGACGGAGGTGATTGGCACAGAAACCTTGAGAACCATATCTCTGTTATCATCGGCATAAGAGGCGCCTATGATGGAACAGGTATAATCCATGAGTCCTTTGGAGCCTGAAACTGGAGATGTCTTTTCGATAAAATAGGGAAAAGTGATCTCAATATGAGAGGATTGGGCCTCCAGTATCCTCTTCATATCCTCCAGGATATGATGAATGGACTCCAGGGAGACCTGGGAACGGAAACGGGGAAGCATCTCAACAAAACGGCTCATGTGGGTCCCCTTGCACTGGTGGGGAAGATCCACATACATGTTGATCCGGGCCACAGTTGACTGCAGTCCGCTGCTCTTGTCCAGCACCTTGATGGGATAACGAAGCCCTTTGATGCCCACCTTGTCGATTGGAATGTTGCGGTAATCCCGCTGTTTCTGAATATCAATCATAACTCTTGCTTTAAAAGATAGTCTGTTTTAACCCTGCCCATGGCTCTGAAGATATTGCCCTTCACATGGGGATTCTCCCGGTAAAGGCTCTCCAGAAAACTGCGCACCACACCTCTTTTGGTGGTCCCGTCACTGGGACAGGGATTTTCAAAGATTGGAAAACCCTGCTTTACGGCAAATGCTCTGATATCATCCTTGTCCACATAGGCCAGGGGGCGGATAATTGAGATATCACCTTTAAAAAAGGGCTGACAGGGTGTCATGGTTCCAATGCGTCCCGAAAATCTTCCCTGGCCACCTGGAAAAGGCGTTTCCTCCTCAACCTGGAACATAGAAAGCAGGGATTTTCCCTGTTCTCAGAACTGTGGGCCTTGATACCGAAATCGGTGTACTCAACCCGTCCTCCCCGGCAGAGATCCTCCAGAAAAACTTGAAGTTCCGATGCAAAACCTCCCGAAAATCCAGGGTCCACATGGACAGGTACCAGCTCAAAGGAGATGGGAGCCCGCTTCTGAAGATCCGTCAAAATCCGCAACATGGTGAGGCTGTCCCGTCCTCCGGACACCCCCACAAGGATACGGTCATCTCCGGCTATGAGCTCATAGTCATGGATGGCCCGGCCCGTCAGGCGGCAGATCTTCTTTTCAAGCTTTCCTTTCACATTACGATTTTCCCTGGTCCGCCGTCTCCTTGATCACCACCCGGTTTGCAGCAATCTCCCTCAAGGCTGTGACCACATCCTCGTTTTTGGACGCCTTCACCGTAAAATCAGCCCCTTCTCTCACCTGGCGGACCCGCTGGGCCGCCATATGAACCAGGGCAAACCGGCTTTTTACATTTTTCAAACAATCTTCAATGGTAACTCTTGCCATATTATCACCTTTTCGGCTGATAGGGGTAAATTCCACATGCTGGTAGGTCTCATTTTCAACTGCCGGCTGTTAAAGGATCTCAACGACCTCATATACTCTCTTGCCGCCCGGAGCCTGGAGGGAGACCTCGTCACCGGGTTTCTTACCCAGAAGCGCCGTGCCCAGGGGAGATGAGACCGAAATCCTTCCCCTCTTAATGTCCGACTCCTCCTGACCCACAATCATGTACTCCACCTCCTCCCCGGAGTCAAGGTTTTCCAGAACCACCCGGGAGGCAAACCTGACGCTCTCCTTGGGCACGCTTCCAGGATCAATCACCTTGGCTGCCGCTATCTTGTAGCCCAACTCACCGATACGCCCCTCTATAAAGGCCTGACGATCCTTGGCCGCATCATACTCGGCATTTTCCGAAAGATCCCCGTGGGCCCTGGCCACTTCAATAGCCTTGATGGTTGCAGGTCTATCCACGGTTTTCAACCGGGCAAGTTCCTGTTTAAGATTCTCAAAGCCCTCGTTTGTAATGGGTATTTGCTCCAACTTTTTCATCTCCATTAATATAAACAACAAAACTGACAGGCTTAGACAGCCTGACAGCTCATTCAGTATCAAAATTAAAATTAATAATTCAGATACGATTCCAACATCTATTTTTTTACACCTAAAAATTGGGCATCCTTCAAAAAGTACTTTACACTTTCTGAATCTGTATTCCGGTTTTTGGAGACTTCCTCAAAAAAAAATATTAACTACTTTTGGGTTTATATGAAGGATGCCAAAAATTGCAAGCTTCATTTGGTCGGATATGCAAGGCGCCGGACATGCAGCTGTAGTCGTCTACCGCAAATGTCCGGAAACAAAAGCAGATCCAGCCAAAGGGCGCTCCCGAAGGGTTCGATTGTTTTGAGTTTTGGCCTGCCGTAACTTTGGTGAGTGGCAGATTCATTAAATTAGACTGTAACTATCTAATATAATAACGTATTCCCCAAAACTCAAAACAGAGAATGCAATTTTTAGGTTGCAGACCGTAACCCCATTGGTTACATGCCCTGCTTCATGACGCCGATGACCGACGAACCGGCCTTGACCTTGTCCCCCAGGGCAACCGCAATCTCCGTCTCCAGGGGCAGATGGAGATCCAGGCGCGATCCAAAACAGATCATGCCGTAACGCCGCCCCCTCTCCAGATGGTCCCCCTTCTCTACCCTGCATACGATGCGGCGGGCGATGAGCCCTGCAATCTGAACCACAGTGTAACTGTATCCTGCCGGGGTTTTTATCACCAGGGCGTTTCTCTCATTATCCTCGGAAGCCTTGTCAAGGGAAGCGTTGATGAACTTGCCCGGAAAATAGGCTGCCTTCTCCACCACGCCCCCCATGGGAACCCGGTTCACATGGACATTGAAAATGTTCATGAAGATGCTCACCTTGGTACAGGGCCCCTCCCAGTAAGGGTTGGTCTCTTCCCTTGCCACCTTAACCACCCGGCCGTCGGCCGGGGAGATGATCGCATGGGGATCCTGGGGAATCACTCGGTCAGGGTCCCTGAAAAACCAGCAGACAAAAAGGGAAGGCCCCAGGGCAAGAAAGCCCATCACCGTCCAGCCCATAACAAAAAAAAGAGCTGTCAAGGCAAGGACGACCCCAATGTATTTAAAACCCGGTTTTGCCAAAGGGAAATCCGCCTTTTCAGGCCAACTTGATTCTTTTAATTTGCTCATCAGAGTATGATACCAAAATAAAAAATTGTTGTCACCTAAAAATTGCAAACGTCATAATAACGCATCATCCAAAACTCAAAACAGAGAATGCAATTTTTAGGTATCAATTAAAGCGGTGGGGATGGCGCTCATAATTTATCTCGGCATCGGAGCGCCTCAGATATACCGGAACCAGGGCCGAAGGGTCGGATGAGAGGATCGAGGGATCATCAAACACCCTGCGGGCCAGGGCCGGGGCAGAGATCCTGCTCTGGAAACCTGGACAGAAACAGGCAGTCTTCCCCAGACGCCTCTTTATCACCTCGCCATGGACCAGGGCGCCTGAGCCCATGAAGAGCACATTCTCTCCCAGCGTCTCCAGTTGACCCAGGGCTTCCATGGGAGTGACAGCCGTCTCCCGCCCCTTCTCCCTGAGCCGACCGTCACAAAACCGATACCGGGCGCAATAGACCTCTCCTCTCCTGGCATCCATCATGGGAAAGACCAAGCCGGGAAAAAAGGCGGCCTGGAATGCCAGACCGTCCAGACTGGAGACTCCGGCAACAGGCTTGGACAATGCAAAGGCCATCCCCTTGACCGCGCTGATGCCTATGCGGAGACCGGTAAAACTGCCCGGCCCCCTGGAGACCACAAAACCGTCCACCTCCCCGGGGGATAGACCGGCCCGGGCAAAGAGAATCTCAATACCCTCCATGAGACTTTCGGCATGGGTGGCCCGGCTGTGGAAAAAAAATTCGGCCAGGGGTGCCCCATCCTCCATAAGGGCAAGACTGCACCCCTTTTCCGCACTGTCCACCGCCAAAAGCTTCATGGGATCTATTTTCCCTTTCCCTGGGCGGCATCTTCAGC
>NBML01000097.1 GCA_002085465.1 Desulfobacteraceae bacterium 4572_89
TTAGATGAATAGAAAATTAGCTTGGACTGATGAAGCATGGAAGGGGTATATTTATTGGCAGTCACAAGATAAAAAAACACTCAAGCGAATTAATAAACTGATTAATGATGCTATGAGGCAACCATTTGAAGGAATAGGAAAACCAGAACCCCTGCGAGAAAATTTATCTGGTTTTTGGTCTCGGCGAATTGATGTAACAAATAGACTCGTATATGCTATTGATGATGGTTTTATTACGATCATTTCATGCAGATATCATTATTGAATTTTGATACGCCGGTGAGCATGACAAACTTCATTATGCTAAATAAGCGAATCGGGCAGCCGGGGGTTTAACCCCCCAGCCCCCCACACCACCCCACGAGTGGGTCTGCATAGGGCGGTTCATCACAATTACCGGGCTGTGGCCGGGCAAGGAATCTTCGATGCCAACCATTGCAAAAGCGATACGAAAAATTTTGGGTTAACAATATAATCATTCAAGTCATGGGGTCAGGAATAATGATGCACATCCGTTGATCCTGTAAAAACACCTCCTTGAAAGGGTCTGATCTATAGCCCCAGGGTGCCTCCGGGATTGAGTATGTTATTGGGGTCCAGGTGGCGTTTGATGGCCCTTAAAATCCCCATCTGCTCCGGCCCCAGATGATCTTCCATCCATGGCCCCATGAGACGGCCCACCCCGTGGTGGTGGCTCAGGGAGCCGCCGTTTGCGGCTATGGCAGTGATGATCCCCCTTTGAAAGGTCCGGAAGTCTTCAAGATCCTTCATTCTGGTGATGAAGATGAAATAGAGGTTGGTGCCCTGGGCATAAAAGTGGGAGGCATGGGTCATGCAGATGGTTCCGGGATGGGATTTGATATACCTGCGCACCTGGGTATATACCCTGTGGATGCTCTCCCAGGTCACCGAAGTCTCCAGGGTGTCTATGAGCACCCCGGCGTCGTTTAGAGGCTCCCTCATATAGGCGTCGCTGAACCTGCCGTGGCGCCATTTTTTCATGGGATAGCCCGTGAGGGACATCCCCTTGAACCTTCTGCATACCCGGACCACATTTTTCCTGACCTGCCTTGAAAAATTTCTCTCTCCCTCGGCCTGGCCCATGAGAATACAGCGGCGTCCTGCTTTATAGCCCCTCAAATCCATGAACCTGCTGATCATGGAAGGCTCTATGCCGTACATCTTCATGGCTATATCGGTCTCTTCGGGATCTGAAATCCTTAAAATAGCCGGCATGCCGAACTCTCCCTGGCTGATCTCCCTGACGGCCGATACCGCAGATTCCCAGTCCGGAAGGATAAAGGTAAAGGGCCGGGCGTTTTCAGGGGTGTAGCGAAACACCTTCATGGTCACAGCAACCAGGACACCCAGGGTGCCCTCGCTTCCCATCATGATGTCGTTCACCCTGGGACCCGTGGCCGTTCCCGGATAGTCCAGGGTTTTAAAGCTGCCCGCCGGGGTCACATACTCCTGGCTGATCACCAGGTCACAGGCATCGCCGTAATAGGAGGATGCCTGGCCCGCCCCCAGGGTAACCACCCACCCGCCCACGGAGGAGAACTCAAAGGACTGGGGGAAATGGCCCCCCGTGTACCTGTGGGCCGCGCCCAGGGTTTTGGGGGCCTGGTTGAGGAGGGCCTCGTAATCCGGCCCCATCATGCCGGGCTCCACTGTGATGGTCTGGTTGGCCTCACTAAAGCTCATCATCCGGTTCATGTGGGTCCCCATGACCAGGGTAACGCCCCCTTTGGGAGTCATGAGACCCAGGGTCACGGAGCTGCCGCCGCCAAACACATGGACCGGGATTTTTTTCCCATTGCAGAAGGCCACAATGGACGCCACATCCTTTTTACCCCTGGGGTGGATCACCAGATCAGGTATAGCCTCGATTCTGCCCTGCCTGAGCTTCAGGATATCCTCCATGGATTTACCCGTGGCGTGCTTGAGCCGGGTATAGGTATCCCGGCCCACATTCTCCTCCCCCACAATGGAGACAAGGGCAGCCACATCCTCCCCGGAGATTGCCGGCGGTACCGAATCCGGAACCAGCTCCTCCCCCCTGGGACAGGGCAATCCGGTATCCGGTTTCTCCACAAGACCCAGCTCCTCCTGAATGACCCTGTAAAAACCGGTGCTGGGCGCTTTAAAATGATCCTTGAGCCCCCATTTAAATATGGAACGAAAGCTGCCCTGGGCTGCCTTCTCTTCACTCCACGGTGTTGTACTTTTTCCACTCTTATCCATCAAAATCTCCATTAAGATATATTTTTAAACCGGCACGGCCGGATCAAAGCGAATTGCATATAAAAAACCCTCTATTCCGGATACCCGGTAATATCCCGGATATTGTTGTAAAGGGGAGAGAGAGCCCGGAACATTTTCTTGTAGACCTTATGATAAAGCTCCTGGTAGATCGGAACATGGGCGGAATCCGGTTCAAAGACCCTTTCCACCCTTGCCATGGCGGCAGCAGCATCTTCAAAGGATGAAAAATGCCCCAGCCCCCTGGCGGTGATGATGGCGGCACCCAGCCCCGAGGTTTCATGGGTCCGGCCTTTGACCATGGGGATGCCCAGGATGTCCGCCGCGATACGGCAGATCTCATCGGACTGGGAGGCTCCGCCGCTCACCGCCGCCCTTTGAACTTTAAACTTCCCCCTCTTCTCCATCTTTTCCAGCCCCTCCCTCAGGGCAAAGGCCAGCCCCTCTATGACCGCCCGGTAGATATGGGCTTTGGTATGGATATCTCCAAAGCCTATCATGGCACCCTTGGCACCGGGGTGTTCCAGGCCGGGCCCCCAATAGGGCTGAACCACCAGTCCCATGGCTCCCGGCCGGGTGGCGGCCAGATGTAAATCAAGAAGCTCCTCGGGAGCCATGCCCCGGGCTCCGGCTTCCTCCACCTCCTTGTGTGCAAACTCCTTCTTAAACCAGGTAATCATCCAGAATCCCCTGAAAATCTCAACTTCAGGATTGTAATGACCGGGCACCGATGCCGGATAGGGTGGCATGAAACGGATGGGTTCAAAATATTTCCGGGTGGTGGTCTGGACCGTGGCGGTGGTACCGAAGCTGAGGCTGGCCATGGTCTCATCCAGCACCCCAGCCCCAAGGGTTTCACACCCCTTGTCCGATCCGCAGGCGATCACCGGCAGCCCCTGGGGCAGTCCAGTGAGGCGGGAGGCTTTCCGGGAGATTCCACCGATCGGCTCTCCGGGATTTACAAGCTCAGGCAGCTTCTCCCTCTCCACCGGGAAAAAAAGGGATGGAAGTTCATGCCCTGCTGCCCACTTCATCTTCCGGTAGTTAAAAGGAAGATGTCCGATCTGGGAGGCCACGGAATCCCGACTCTGTCCGGTCAACCTCAAGTTGAGGAAACCTGAAATCTGGAGATATTTATGGGTGGCTTCCCAGATATCCGGCTGGTTGTCCCTGATCCAGCTGCATTTTCCCTGGGACTGGATTCCCACCACCATATTCTCCAGGCCGGTATATTTCAGCAGATGTTTTAACGGCCCTTTCCCGCCTATCCTGGGCCGGGCCTTGCGCTGATCCAGCCAGATGATTGCCGGACGCAGAACCCTGCCCTCCCGGTCCACGTTGACCATGGAGCTTCTCTGGGTGGTGACCCCAACCCCCTGGATTCTTCCAAAAAGGTCGCCATGATCCCTTCGAAGGGTGTCACAGCCTTGAATGAGACTCTCCCAGTAGACCTCCGGGTCTTTTTCAGCCCATCCGGGATTGGGGGTCTCATGGGGTTCATAGTCCACCTGAGCCCGGGCCAGCATCTCTCCTTTAAGGGAAAAAATCAGGGTCCTTAAACTCTGGGTCCCGCAATCCACTGCCAAAATCACCTCTTGTGTCACCCCTTGCCTCCTTTGTATAAAACGCGCTTCGATCCGGCGGCCGGAAACAGGTATTACCCTTCGCTCATTCTCGCAAATCATCCATGATTTGCTCCGAGGGAAATGGCAGCTCCGATCAAGTCCATGCTGACCGCTGCCATCAAGACACGTGGGTTATAAAAATTCTCCATGGACAATCGGCAGTTTAACTGCTGATTGCTGATGATTAGCGGCTGGAAAAAGGAGGTGCATAACACCTCTGCCAGTTATCCAGATACTCCTTCTCCTCCTGTTCCCAGCGGTTATCATCCCATCCCAGGGGATTCTGACACACCGCTCTGATCCTCGTCAGACAGGCAGCACCTCCCCGGGGAAGGAGAAGACCCAGGCGGGTCCTGCGTAAAAGCAGATCCGAAAGCCTGCGCACCTTCTCATGGCCGGCGGAATATGCAAGCTCGGCCCAGGTGGTGGCGGTCTCCCCCACCTGGGACAATCCGTCTTCATCCATGATCCGGGCCACCTGGCCGGCCTTGATGCCGAAACGTCCCAAAAGGCGCAGTTTCATCTCCAGGGAGCACTCTTCCAGCCCCGGGGGTGAAATCCGGGAATCAAACACATGGGAAGGAGGAGGCGTTGAAATGGAGGGCAGAAAATCACTGATGGCGGCAATGGCATCTCCGGCCAGGAGCCTGAATGTGGTCAGCTTGCCCCCGGTCACCGTGACCAGCCCCTTGTTTTTCCAGATCACATGCTCCCTGGACTCCTGGGAAGCCGATTTTTTCCCTTGGCTCAGCACCGGCCTTACCCCTGCCATGGATGAGATACAATCATGCCCGGTCACCGGAACTCCAGGCAGAATATGGGCCAGCCCCTCCATGAGATAACCGGCTTCCTCCCGGGACACTGAAGGTTCCATATCCATGTCTTCCCCATGATCCACATCTGTTGTGCCCAGTAACGCACACCCCTCCCAGGGAAATATGAAAACCGGACGACTGTCCTTAGGATGGATAAAGCTGAGCACCTTTTCCCGTGGAAACCCCTGGCCGGGAAAAATCAGGTGGCTTCCCCTGAGGGGTCTCAGGTGATAATCCTTGACCGGCGACGGGTGAAGGGTTTCGGCCCAGGCTCCCGAGGCGTTGATCACGGCATGGGCGTTAAAACCAAAGGCTTTCCCCGTCAGGGTATCCTGGGCCTCAACCCCTGCCACCCTCCCCTTCCTGTCTCTTAAAATCCGGGTAACCCCTGTGTAGTTAAGAGCCCGGGATCCCCGGGATCGGCCCTCCTGGATAAGACGAAGCACCAGACGGGCATCATCCACCTGGGCGTCCCGGAACAGAAAAGCCCCGTCAAGCCCGTCACCCTTTAAATGAGAGACAACCCCCAATGCCCGGCGGGCCGACATTTTTTCATACTGCTTTTCCCCCGCCATGAGGCTGTAAAGAATAAGCCCGGCTCCCATGGTCATCTTCGAAGGACTGCATCCTTTATAAATCGGCATGAAAAAGGTGAGGGGATTTATATTTTGGAGGATCGGGAGGAGGTGCCCCAGGCAAAATCCTGTTTCTCAAGAAGCAGGGTTTTAAGTCCCCGCCGGGATGCTTCATGGAAAATTCCAGCCCCGGTCACCCCGCCCCCGACAACAATAAGATCCCAATGATCCCCATTATCAATCATGGCTGAGCTCCTTAAAAAATTCGATGGAATCCTCCATAACACTCCGGACAACCGAATCCGTCCCGGCACCTCCCTTCCAAACCGCATCCATGAGCTCCCGGTAATAACGGCGGGAACGCTTTCTGGCTTTTTCCTCCTTAAAATAGAGCCGTCCCAGGATGGTGTACATGGGGGTGAAATCGTTGAGAATCAACCGGAAAACAGGGTTGTCGGTGAGCTCTGCCAGGAGAAGCTGAAGTCCCCAGTCAAACTCGGCAAAAAGATCGGGATCATCGCCAAGCTCCTCCTCCCCCTTTAAATAGGACATGAGACGTCGGGGGTGCCTGTCCGCAGCAAGGCGCGCCACCCCGGGCAAAAGGGTCAAGCGCACCTCCAGAAGATGAGAAACCAATCCCTTGTCCATATTCCTGGAGTGGCGCACCATTGAGACAAGGAGAGCCAGCCCTCCATCCTTGAAATAGTCGTTCACCCGGGTTGTCTTTCCCTGGGCTATGGTGATCCATCCCTCCCTGGAAAGACGCTGGAGGGCTTCCCTCAGGGTGGGACGGGTAACCCCCAGTCGCTCAGCCAAAACCCGTTCACCCGGCAGCCGGCTTCCAGGGGGATAATTCTTATTTAAAATAGCCTCAAGCAGCTGATGCTCTGCATATTCAGCAGGCTTGAATGATTCCTGGGGTTTTAAAGTCTGGGTATCCACAATTTAACTCCTTTTTTGACGTTATCTGGTAAGAGGTCATACCAGTCACAAATATCCTTGTCAAGAAAGTCTGAAAATTATTTTTCTCACACCCCCGTGAAACCCTTCTGCCTTCACCGTTTTTGAACCTGGACAATTGCAGCCCAGGATAAACGGATTGAAAAAAAACGGAAAAAGAATTAAAGAGAATATATATTCGGCATGTATTGATATCCGGTGGGACAGCGTTAAATATTCGGCTGCTGGAACAATAAAAATTGACATGGACTCCCTGATTTCAGGACGATCATTGACCCATCAGAAAAGGATAACCTTCATTGACAGATAAAGAGCAGGTACTCTGCATAAACCGTGACGACCTTCCCCCTTCCTGGACCCAGAAAGTCAGTGTCGTAAAAGTGACTGAGGCGTCCTTCTTTTCCCTGTGCCGGACAACCGGTTTTCACTGGATTGCGAGAAAGGATGCCGAAACAGATCCCGGCTATAAACAGATAATCCCCTATATTCTCCTCCAGACCGAGGATGGCGGGAAAACGGCTGTTTATCGCAGGAATGGAAATGAAAAAAGGCTCCACGACCTCTGGTCCGCCGGCATCGGAGGACATATCAATCCCGGGGATGAAAAAAACCCGGAAGACTCCTTTGAAACCATTCTTGTTCAGGGCATGAACCGGGAGCTGGATGAAGAGATGATAAGTCATCCCGGAACCGGCAGCCTCGATTTTCTGGGGGTGATCAACGACGAATCCAACGAGGTTGGAAGGGTCCACCTTGGTGCTGTTTTCAGGCTGACCACCCAGATCCCCGGGGCGGTTGTTCCCGGTGACGAACTGACGGATTTCACCTGGCACAGGACCCGGGCCCTGGAGGAGCTTAACCTGGAGACCTGGTCCAGGCTCGCCCTTAAACTGACGCCCTCCAGGTAGCAGACTCTTCTCTTTTGCAATTTTCAGGTATCAAAAGGCGAGGAACAGATCCCCTGCCATTTTTTTTCTGACCCTGTTGGTTCTGGCAATACCTTCCACATCCTTCTGAAGCAGATCCAGGCAGAAATCCAGATCATCCCCTGCATCCATCTGATCGGGATGCTTTTCCATGACCCGGAAAAGGGCCTGTACCACCTTGGAATCAAAAAGTGTTCCGGCACCCTTCTGAAGATTTCTCACGGCCTGGGGCAGGGACACCTTGTCCATGGAAGGACGTCCGGACAGCATGGTTTCAAAGGCGTCACACACCGCAAGTATCCTTGCTCCCAGGGGGATATCCTCTCCCTTTATGCCATGGGGATATCCCGAGCCGTCATACCTCTCATGGTGGTGGAGAATCAGGGTGGAGATCTCATTCAGAAAAGGAAGGGGCCCAAGAATTTTGGCTCCCACCAAGGGGTGCTGCTTAACCTGATCCATTTCACTTCCGGATAGGGTGCCCAGCCTCAGGAGAAGAGAGTCGGTCATGGCGATTTTCCCGATATCGTGAAGGAGCGCCGCATGGAAGACCGTATCCCGGGCCCTGGGACTCAATTCCATCTCATAGGCCACCATTCTGGCGAATCGGGCCACCCGAACAGAATGACCATGGGTAACTTCATCCTTGGCTTCGATGGTCAGCACAAGGCCCTCCACCATCTGCCCCAATATCCCAAGCATCTCCTCATCGTAGCGCAGGGCCCTCTGGAGGGCGATGGACGCCTGCTCTCCCAGAGCAGTTACAAGCTCCTCCTCCCCCTTTCCAAGCTGACGATAATTTGTGAAATAGACTGCAAGAAGTCCGGTATAAGAGTCCACAATCTCAAAAAACATACCTGTTACAGAGCCCACCCGCATTTTACCCAGGCGTTCAAGGTTGGGAATACGGGGATCATTTCTGGCATCCTTGATAAAGATCCTCTCTCCATCTTCCCTGTTAAAAATTTTCATCAAGGTGGGAAAATCCACCTTGGTCAGACTCTGGTAGTTAAAACCATGGGAGATCATATTGTCAATACTCCCCCTCTCCTGATCAAGAATCCAGAAGATACACCCCTTGGCATTGAGAATTTCGGTAATATTTCTGACAATGCTCTCCAGCTGAACATCACCAGGGTCTCAAAAGCGGTTCTGAAAAGATCTGCATTTTTAGGAGAAATAACCTCCATCTCTTCCAGACGGGCCAGGCGCCCCAGGGTTGAAGGCTCGGTGATCTTGTTGTTAACGGCAAAAAGCCTTATACCGTTGATCAGATGAACCAGGCCCCATTTTTTGATATTGATCTGATCCTTGTGGGGACCGGAGCCTTCGGTTTTTATCTTACCCAGTAAAGTAAGGGGACTGGAAAAGCGCATATCCTCGCTCATGAGCATATGATTGATTTTCTCGGGGTCATCAAACACCTGGAAAATACCCTCCCACAACTTCTGAGCCAGGGACTGGTTTCCCCAGACCGGTCTGAAATCCAGGAGAATGGTCATGGTGAGAATGTCCCCGGGCTCCCTGGATTTTTTCCAGCTCTCCACAAAATCAAGCCAGTTTCCCAGGGATCTGCGCCATACGGGGTTTGAAGCCATGACATTACCTGTACACCTGGTGAACCCGCACCTGTCCAGACCGTCCACCACCAGTTCAGCAAGTGTTTTGAAATAGGCATCAACCTCATCCTCTTTTCCCTTTTCAGGATCGGCATAGATCATGGCGTTATCCTGATCCGTGCGAAGGGTCTGCTCATGCCTGGCATCACTGCCCATGTTGATCCAGCAATAATCCAGGGGCGGCGGCCCCAATCCCTTCCGGACCATCTCCGCCTCCGCCACCCTGATGACGGCCAGAGTCAACCGTTCGTGAAGCTCACTCATAACCTCAAGGATATCAGGTACCTTGGCACCTTCCTGGAGCAGGGCCTGGAGGACACCATCGATTTCGCTGCTGCTACCCACCAGGTCGTCCATGGACTCCTGACTCTCCAGGTCCTGGAGCAGGGTCAGATTACCCATATTCCGGGATTGAATAAGGTCCAGGGGAGTGAGTATCCCCACAAGCCGAGACTGATCCAGCACCACAAGGTATTTGGTGTTTGTACGGGTAAAGGCCACCACAGCCTCTCCGATAAAGGATTGAGGGGAGATTGTCTGAAAATCCGAGGCCATGATCTCTCCGGCAGTACATTGATCAATGGGACAGATCTGACGACAGATAAGATTATCCACCATCTGGGTTTGGGTCACTATACCCAGGGGCTGGGCATCATGGTCCAGGACCACGGCAGAACGGCTGTCGGCTTTTTTCATCCTCCGGGCCGTATGAACAACAAGGTCCGCCATGGAACAGGTGACAACCTGGGTAGTCATGATCTCGCTTACCCGTTTTCTGACCAGGGGAAGATCAAACCCGCCGGAAACACCATAATTCTGATCGGTCAGGACATTTTCATAGAGGCGGCGCATGCGCTCCGTCAAAAGCACATTAAAGTAACTTGAAAAATCGGGATAGTTGTAGATCAGCCTTTCCAGCTGAAACCGGTTTATCAAAAGGCAGAGGGTATCCTCTTTTGCCCTTGCGGACCCTGGGTAATTCTGGCTGGAGAGCACCACGGTTTCACTGAAAAAATCCCCTGGCTTTCTCAGGCCCACCACCGACTCCGCTCCCCGTTCACTGGTTACAAGAATTTCAACCAGCCCCCGGACAATGACAAACAGAGCCTCTTTACTGGGCTCCCCCTGCCTGAAAGCATACTCCCCGGATTTAAAACGACACACCCCCACCCTTTCGGCAATCTGATCCAGCACCTTGGCTTCCAGCAGACTATTCAATCAATGGTGACCATCCGTGGCAACGGAATCCACAACGGCTTTGGCAACACAATAGGTCATGCCAAGCCCGAGGATGATGATGGTGTACCACATCCCTCCGAAAAAGAGGAAATGACCGACATCCCAGGCCCACTCAAAACAAAACGGAAACATAGTCTTCTCTCCCTAATTAAAATTACGATCTATTTTTCGGTATAGAGTTCCTTCTCCTGGGGAAACATGGGCAGATAACGATATGCCAAGGAGATGAGGATCACACATGGGCAGATAACGATATGCCAAGGAGATGAGGATCACACCGTAGGCCACGGGAAGAACCGTGGTGGCCACTTCCTGCCAGCTGGGATAATAGAGCGTCCAGGTATCGAAACTCATAACCGGAACAGCCATGACCTGGAGGACCGTGAGCAGCAGACGCTTGTTTTCCCGGTACTTCTGTCTGGTGAGAAGCACAGCAGGAACGATGCCGCAGACAACGATTTCAAGAATCAGTATCCAGATTCCGTAAAAGCCGTTGTTGGAATAGAAATCCATGAGGGTGAATCCCTTGGAGGGGGCGGTTACGGTGGCCCAGTAGATGGTATCGGCTATCTTGGCTATGATATAGGTGGTGATCATCCATCCTGAAATTTTGGCCAGAATGTATACGGCTTTATCCTTGACCAGCTTTTTCCTGGTGATCCCCTCGAACATCTTCAGAACCGTAAGGGAGAAACAGGGGCCGTAGGCTGCTGCGGACCAGGTAAAGAGAAAAAAGGTCCAGGGCCAGATGAGAAGCCCTTCCCTGAAGGAGAAGGGGCGGCCGTAAAGAACACCGGCAACCCCGCCCAGGGAGCCCTGATGGAAGCAGGAGAGAAAAGCGCCGGTGGCGGCAAATACTGCCATGACCGTATGCATGTTGTGGCCAAGATGATGAAAGAACGGCACCTTGTCAACCTGGCGGTTCTCCAGAATCAGGGGAATAAACTCAATGGTAAGCACACTGAAATAGAGGGAGAGGCAAAAGGCCACCTCTGTCAGCATGGAGTGGACATTGGCGTGCCAGAAGATAAACCATCCCCTCAACGGCTGCCCGATATCAATGGCCAGAATCAGAAGGGCTGAACTATAACAGATAAACCCCACGACCACGGTCAGGTTAATAATATTTTTGAGTTCGTCAATACCGAACACATATCTCAAGAGACCGGTGAAAAAGGCACCGCCTCCGATGGCTATAACAGCCAGATCTGCCCAGATCCAGATGGCAAACCCGTAATAGTCATTCATGTTGGTCTGGTTCAACCCCTTGAGCCAGCACAGTCCCATGGCATAGACGCCCCAGAGAAGGACGGCACCCGCCACGGCTAAGCCCGTTGCAAACACGGGAAAAGAGCAGCGTTTTGCACCTTCGGGTATTAATGCAGAATCCATAATCAATTACTCCTCACTTATGGTTTGGATAATTTTAATGTCCTTCAGTTTTACCGCCGTTTTTCCATTCACCTTCCAGGTAGTTGTCCCCGGCCTTCCTCACCCACTCTCTCTCGGAGATATAGTACACCTTGGGATTGGTCTGGAGTCTCTCCAGAAGACGGAATGCCTTGGGAGCCCTGGGCCGTCCTGCATGGTGAGTCTTCTATATCCTCTCGGCCTTCAACATAGGCAAGGTCCCTGGCCTCCTGATAGCGGTGGTAACAGAAACTGCACTTTTCCACGACTCCGCGCATTCTGGGGGATACATCCGGAGAGAGGTAGTTCTCCATGCCTTCGGGCCATTTGGGATCCCACCAGTTAAAATATCTGGCGTGGTATGGGCAGGCAGCCATGCAGTATCTGCAGCCGAAACACCGGGTGTAGATCTGACTGACAATACCTGTATCATGGTCGTAACTGGTGGCTGTTGCCGGACATACTGATACGCATGGGGAGTGACCATGGTCGCCCACCCCCCCGCAATGCATGCATGGACGGGGCAGATAGCATACATCGCTGTCCGGAAAGGGTTTCCCGTTAGTCAGCTTATAAACCGACATCCAGGTAATTGTATCTTTCTTATCTGTTTCATCTTCCTTAAAGGGAACATTATTTTCCGACATGCATGCCACCATGCAGGAACCGCATCCGGTACACTTGT
>NBML01000037.1 GCA_002085465.1 Desulfobacteraceae bacterium 4572_89
AACCTAAAAAAAGACCGGCTAAAAAAGGCGGAAAAACAGGGGCAAAAACCGGTATCACCTGGGATGAAGAACGTGTGGGGCAGCTTTCAACGGTTTTTTTACAAAAATTATTTACAAATATGGGTGATGATGTCGGTGCCAAGGTATGTTTCGGTACTACAGGAAAAGGGATCAGACCCAACTATCAGATCGAATTTTCCACCCAGGAGATCACGGTTTTCACCGGATCAGGCCACAAACCCCTGAACAAACCCCTTTCAGCAGGTGCAAAAAAGATATCACAGCCCTTTCCCCAAGAGTTAATCGGTTCAATCCTTGGCAAGAGATAGTAGGCAGGATAAGGGGGAGGTATCCTCCCCTGACCTATTTTTAAGCGTTTCATGCCTTATAGTTCTCCAGACCCGTTTGTGGCTTCTGTAATCCCATCTGTATAAACAGTCAATGATGAACCGGGTTTCAGGTCAAAGGTTTCCTGGGCATAGGTAATGTCTGGAATGATTCCAAGGAGAGGCCCTTTTGTATCATAACTGCCCAGAAGCCAGGTGTTGTTTTTATGCCCCTTTTGACTGCTTTTTTTGATGTTGTTGGGATCTTTGGAGGCTACCTAGTGGGTGTCAAGCTTTTAGGGGTGAATGAAGGAGCCTATTTCGGTAAGATGGTAACGGCAATAACCTTTACCGATATTTACGGAGGGATGTTAAAGTCCTTAAGTTTCGGGCTCTTGATTACCTGGATATCTTCCTTCAAGGGTTTTATGGCAGTTCCAACAACAGAAGGGATGAGCCGGGCCACAACCAATGCGGTGGTGCTGACTTCCCTTTCCATACTTATTGTGGATTATATCTTGACATCTTTATTACTATAGGATTTAAATTAATCGTCATGTATGGAAGAAAAATAGAAATATCTGTGGGCGTTTTCATGATAATGGGAATGGTTTGTCTGGTTTATTTGTCCGTTAATCTGGGCTCAGTGGAATTGTTTGGTTCAGATGCCTTTACCATAGATGCCACATTTGGATCCATTGAAGGACTTGAGCCTGGTGTCACCTGCGCCTTTGACTGGATATCCGGTCTGCCAAAACTTTGAACCTGCCAGAAACAATGAACCTGTCTGAAACAATGAACTTGATAGAACCTTGAACTTGAATGGAGTAGTTTTGAAATGAAATATATTGGAAAAATTATGGTTGTGCTTGTTGCTGTCCTAGGTCTTAATTCCGGAGGTGTTTTAGCTGCTTCCCCTGCGCAGAATCAGTTGAAGATGACCATTGATTCAATTCTGGATGTCCTGGGCAATCCGGAATTAAATAATGGAACCTGTGAAACCTGTTTGAGAAAACAAAGAAGCCTTCTGAAACAAATTGTGGAAAAACGATTTGATTTTGAAAAAATGTCACAACTGAGCCTTGCCAGACACTGGAAACAAAGAACAAACCAGGAAAAATCAGAGTTTGTTGCATTGTTCAGCCAATTACTTGAAGATACATATATTAACAAAATAGAATTTTATAACGATGAAAAAGTAATCTACCTTAAAGAACGGATCAAGAATAAAAAAGCCCAGGTAGATACAAAAATTATTACTCAAACCATTGAAATTCCAATCAGCTATCGAATGTTTACCAGGGGAAATGATGAATGGAAGATCTATGACCTGATCATAGAAGGCGTCAGTCTGGTAGGAAATTACAGATCCCAGTTCAGCCAGATTCTGGAAAAAAATTCCTTTGAATTCCTATTGGATAAATTAAAAAATAAAAAGAAAAATTAACCTGGTCTGCCATTTTAACTGGACAGAATAAATTAGCGCGTTATCGAGCTAAGTTCATACTTGAAGGAGCCTGCAGCATAACCATGGTACAAAAAATTTCTTCCTTGTTTGAAACCTTAAAAAAAACAACCCCCATCATACGCAATGTAAAGGTTCCTGAATCCCTGGCCTTTAGAATGGCTTCCACAGACCAGGGAGTATCCCTTGCCATTGTTGATGCTTCTGGAAAAGAGGTGGACCCGGGGTATGAGTTTTATTCCGGCCATGAGCGAAGTATCCTGAAGGAAATCAGTAGAGTCAGGGAGCAGGAAGCTTTCAGCATTGACTGGGATGAGAAATCATCTGATAATTTATTCTATCTCAATGGTAACGAATACCTGCTTTCCCTTCTTCTTAATTCAGATTGCTGTGTGGATGCCAAGGGGAAAAAGATACACCTGGCCCCTGGGGATGCCCGGGTCAGACTCGTCATTACAGATCAGAACAAAGAGAGTCTCCAGGAGAGTGGGCCAGGGCAAAAGAAGAGGTTACAGCAGGAGAATAGAGAAAAGCAGGAGAACGGGCTTGAAACCACCATGGAGCTATGGCATGGTTCAAAACAGATATTTCCCATTGTGCCGGTGACGGAAACCCATATCCTTTCTAACCAGACCATTTACAGGGTCAAGCCCCTTGGCAGTCATTTTGATTCTCTTGCTTTGTTTGAGACCACCTTGGGTTTTGATCTTCTGGAACAATATCTGACATTATTTTTTTCCAATCTTACCAACGTTGAAATCTCCTATTCAGGATATACCGTTACCAGGGGAGATCCTAAAAAGACCCGGCCTGCATTGATATTTGAAAATGTTGCCCCGGATCAATCTCTCCATTTGAGGGTTTCTGCAACTTATCCTGGGTTTTCTCCGGATTTTTTTGATAATTTTGACATGGACAGGATTGTTTCCATAAATGAAATGGAAAAGATCATTACCTTAAGTCCCCTTGTTCACGGAGATATTGCAGCCTGTTTCCATGATATTCAAACCGCATTAAAACGCCATGCCCGATCCCTGAAACAGGATAAGGCCATTTATGTCCAGGATAATTTTGTGGTTATTGAATCTGCCCTGGCAAAACTATTTATCACCAGGGAACTTTCCTCTTTATTGTCGCAATACTCGGTCATGGGTGCGGAAAAACTCAAATCCTATAAGGTGAAATATGTTAGGCCAATGCTGGGGTTGAACCTTTCCCACGGTATCGATTTTCTTGAGGGGGAGGCCACTCTGGAACTTTCCGGGGAAAAATTTTCCATTACTGAGGTTTTAAAACAGTATCAAAAAGAGTCCTATGTGCGGTTGAGCGATGGTACCAATGCAATTATTAATCCTGAGTATATGGAAAAACTTGCCCGGATTTTCAAGAAGCAGAAATCCGGGATAAAAGTCTCATTCTTTGATCTTCCGGTTGTGGAGGAACTCATTGGAGAGAAAATCGCCAAAGAGGCTTTTAACAGGTCCAGGGAAATTTTTCTGGGATTTAATAAATTGAAAAATTCCAGAAAAAAACTGCCAACAATCAATGCAACCCTTCGAAATTATCAGAAACAGGGTTTCAGGTGGGCTTCCTATCTTCACAAGCACAAATTAGGCGGATGCCTTGCCGACGACATGGGGCTTGGAAAAACCATCCAGGCCATTGCACTGCTGGCTTCCATATATCCTGCCCAGGAACAACCCACCCTCATTGTCATGCCCAAAACCCTTCTTTTTAACTGGGAAAGTGAACTAAAACGATTTGCACCCAGGCTTTCTTTTGCCCTTTACTATGGTCAGGCCCGGGACGTGAAGGCTCTTCTATCCAGCAATATTATCCTGACCACCTATGCCATGGTGAGAAATGATATTGAACAATTAAAAAAAGAAAAATTTCACATGGTTATTCTGGATGAATCCCAGAACATTAAAAATCTTAATGCAAAGGCATCCAAAGCAGTCATGCTGTTACAGGCTGATCACCGCCTTGCCCTGAGCGGAACTCCCATAGAAAATAATCTTGGTGAACTCTATGCCTTGTTTAGATTCCTGAATCCAGCCATGTTTGGAATGGCTTCTGATTTTACAAAAAATTATCTAAATCCCATCCAGAAAAATGATAACAAGGCCGTTGTAAAGGAGTTAAGAAAAAAGATTTATCCTTTTATTCTGCGCAGGCTTAAAACAGAAGTGTTAAAGGATCTTCCCGATAAGATGGAGCAGACCCTGTTTGTGGATATGTCCCGGGAGCAGGCAAAACTCTATAACCAGAGACGCTTGATGTATAAAAGAGCCATTAGAGAGGAGATCCAGAACAAGGGGCTGAAAAGATCCAAGTTTTTTATACTCCAGGCCCTGGGTGAACTTCGCCAGATAGCTTCCATTCCTGAAATCAAAAGTGACAACAGAATTATTTCTCCCAAGCGCGAAATACTCATGGAGCATGTGACAGATGCCGTGGCCGGCAGGCATAAGGTGCTTGTTTTTGCCAATTATCTCCATTCCCTGGAGTGCGTTTCCCAGGATATGGAAGCCAGCGGAATTGATCATCTGGTAATGACCGGAGCTAGTCGGGATAGAGGAAAGATTGTGGAAAGGTTCCAGAACGATGATAATTGTCAAGCTTTGCTCATGACATTGAAAACAGGGGGTCTTGGGCTGAACTTGACCGCTGCTGATTATGTTTTTCTTTTTGATCCCTGGTGGAATATAGCCGCAGAGAATCAGGCCATTGACAGGGCCCATCGCATGGGTCAGAAAAATACTGTGTTCAGCTATCGCCTCATTGCCAGAAAAAGCATTGAAGAGAAGATTCTCAAACTCCAGGAAAAGAAAAAAAAGCTGTTTGACTCCCTTATCGCCAGTGATAATGCCTCCATAAAACAGATGGATGAAGATGATATTGAATTGCTGCTTGGAGAAGAATCATGATGAGTCTTGATTATATAGATGAGATGGAACCCTGGGTCATCACCCATGGAAGATGTCCTGTCTGTAAAAAAACAGCTACCAGGTTTACCAGCAATACCAGTGGAAAACAAAAGTGCATGAACTGTTTTCATAAAGCATTGGAGACCAGGCTTATAAGGGAGGATATCAGCCAATGGACCTGGGAACGTTTTTCACTTTCTTTATCTTCCCTAGGTTCCATGAAGGACAGATTGATTGCATTGATCCATTTTTCGGTTTTTCAATCTGTGGAAAGACTGCCAAAACTTCTGGTTGAAAATCTTGGTTTTGACTCCCCCCACCCCCTGGCCTGGTATGCCAGGCAGAAAGCCTATGAAGCCAGCATTTATTTCCAGGATAGCGGAAAAATACTGAAAACGATTCTGGGCCTTCAAAAATTTATTTCCTGGCAGCAAAAGGCAAACATGGTCAAGGTGTGTTATGGGATAGATTCATCCAGTCCGGATGTCAAACTGTTTATCACACAGATGGCTTCGGATTCCAGTCCCAATGTAAGATGCCATGTGGCAGATACGATCAAGGATGATAAACAGGCTTGGGTAAAGACTCTGTTTCGGAAATTATGTTTTGATAATAATCCCTTAGTCAGGGAAGCATGCCGTATGGTAATAAAAGGCAATACAGCCGCCAATGGAGGGAGACAGGGTTCAGGGGAAAATAGAAAATTAAGTCGTCAGCCTATTAAAAAGCAAAAGCCTTCCTATAATCGAACAGAAAAATTTATCAGCATGTATTGTGTATTTGCAATGCCAAAGAAGATTTATGAACAATATTTGAGCCATATACCGGATCTGCTGGATAAGAAAAAATACAAAGAAAAAGATCTGGCAGCCCTTAGAATAAATTGTGAAGATTCCATTATCCGGCTCCTGGCTGCTGTCTTATCTGATAAACTCCTTTTTAAAACCGTATTGGAAAGATTGCCAAAACAGGTTGTAATGCTGCTATATCTGTTGGTTTGGGAGCTTAGAGAATGCGATTCCCAGACAGCTGAGAAAAAACTCCTCCAACTCATGGAAATAGATTCGCCGGATACCGTTTTAGATACATCATCAGAGACAATGGCCAGAATGCCTTTGTTTAAGGCCGTGAAAAAAAATCCAGCCTATTTTTTGTTTCATATTCATGAAAACTGGGCCTATGGCTCCAGAGACAACTATACCATTGCCATTAATCCAGGCCTGCTGGCATTGATTGAAAAAATAATGCCTTTTCCCGATTTTATTCGTCTGGTTCCTGTGTCGGATATCAAATCCAGGGTTAAAAAGGTTCATAAAAACAACAATGATATTTTTCAACAATTGCCTGTTATTTTAAGCTTTATAGACCAGGGAAATCTTAGGCTCAACAAGGCAAACACCAGTATCCTCATGAGTTCTCTGAAAAAAATGGCAAACACCTGCCAAATTAATGAATATTACAAAAATGGCGGCAAGGAATTTAATTATTTAAAAACAAAACTTCTTGCTGATTTTTTCAATTGCATGGGGCCCTGGGAACCAAAGGAGCTGGAAAATTTACCTGGTTTTATTAAAAAAAGAATCAATCAATATTTTTCATTCACGGAATTTGAAAGCCATCGCAGCCGGTCAGCTTTTACCTATATCAAACATCAGATGGAGTATTATGATTCAGACGATGATGAAATGAAGATGCGCAAGGATCTTGAGGAGATCTTTGCATTATTGCCCAAAGGAGAATGGATTTCCACCAATAACCTTGCCAGAATGGCATATTACAATGGAATTCAGTTTAACCCTTTTGCGGAAGACTATGAGTTTGATGACCTTTATATTTCAATAAAATCAGATTACAGCTATCGCCGTATGGAAAGAAAATATGTCTGCCATTTTTCTATGTATGATATTATAACCCTTCCTTTTATCAATACCATGATGTTTTTTTTTGGCGCTCTGGGAATGGTGGATCTTGGGTATTCATATCCTGAAAACACCATTTGCCGACAAGGTGATAAATCCTGGCTCAGTATTTTTGACGGGTTGAAATATGTCAGGCTCACAGAGTTTGGAAATTATATTTTGGGAAGAAAAAAGCGTTTTACCGTTGATATAAAAATCCAGTCATCCAAGATTGAGATTGATGAACACAAGACCATGCTCTCTATGTACGGGGAAGATCCCATTAAAAAAATGGTTTTGGAAGCTGTGGGTCAACAGATAAATAAGTCCAGCTATATGGTCAATTATGAATCCTTTTTAAAGGATTGCACCACCCATAAGGATGTTGAGAATAAAATACAATTTTTCAGGGATAATATTGTTGAAAAACCGCCAATAATCTGGGAAGGGTTTTTCAAAGAGGTCCTGGCTCGGATGAACCCCCTGGAACCTGTTCAGGTCATGGCTGTTTTCCGGGTAAAGCAGGACAGGGAACTTTTGTCTATATTAGCAACAGACAAGATCCTGAAAAAACATGTCATTAAGGCGGAAAATTATCATATACTGGTTAAGACCACTGATTTTTCAAAGGTGAAAAAACGCCTGGCTTTTTTGGGATTTTTTATCAGGTGAATTACAACAGCCACTTTAAGAACACTGACAGATCACTGAATACCGGGGGGATAAAAAGAAGACTGGTTTTTCTTTTTATCCTGCCCCGGTAGAAACCAGTAAAAACCAGGGCAGGGGGGACTATTTCAAGAGTATTTATCCTGAATAAAAGCCAGGGTTTCATCCATTGCCTCCAATGTAAGGCCCAGGTCTTCCCGGGTATGGCGGTAACTGATATAGCAATGGTGAAAGGGGGTAAAAAAGAACCCTTTCCGTATCAGCTGGGTGTAAAAATCCTTACGCTTGCCTTTGTATGCCCCTGTTTCATCCTTTTTAAAGGTGATGTAAAACATGGGGGCCACACCTGTGAGTTCAGCTCCCACATCATATTTGTCAATGAGGTCCTGGATTTTTTCCATGAATCCTCTGCCTTTTTCCCAGATATTTTCCAGTACATTATCCCGTTCGAGAATTTCAATGGTTTTAAGGGCTGCAACAAAAGCTTCACTGTTGGGGAAAAAGGTGGAAGAGATAAAAAGCTTGGATTCAGCTGCCATCATGATCTCTTTTTTCCCTGTTACCACTGAGATGGGATATCCATTGGCCATGGCCTTTCCAAGTACGGTGAGGTCCGGAGTGACTCCATAGAGTTTCTGGGCCCCTCCCATTGTCAGCCTGAAGCCGGTGCGGATTTCATCATATACCAGGACTGCACCATATTTGTCTGCAATCTTTCTCACTCCTTCCAGGAACCCGGGTTCTGGAATCTCCATCTTTTGGTGATTGGGATGCCCAAAGGGAGTCATGATGATGGCGGCTGTTTCGTCTCCATGGGTTTCCATCAACGCTTCCAGCTGGTCCAGGCGATTGTATTGAAATTCAAATACATCTTCATAGAATTTCGAGGGAATCCCGCCTTTCATTTCAACACACCAGTCATGCCAGCCATGGTAACCGCAGCGCATCACCTTGAGTTTATTGGTATGGGCCCTTGCAATGCGAATACTGGCAGTGGTGGCATCAGAGCCGGTTTTAAGAAAAATGCTCATTTCAGAACAGGGTATGATTTCATTGAGTTTTTTTGCCAGCAGGTTCTGGTATTTCTGGGTCAGGGTGAAACAAAACCCTTTTTCCTTTATCTGGCTGTAAACAGCCTCATCCACCTCATCCTCCCGGTATCCAAGAATAATGGGACCGTACCCGCAGAGAAAATCAATAAATTCATTACCGTCAACATCAATGAGCCGGCTGCCTTTCCCACTTTCAAGAAAGATGGGATATTCACCATTGATAAAATCATTGGGTTTTCTGGCACCCAGAACGCCACCGGGAACCAGTGTGGTTGCCTCTTCATATAATTCCAGGCTTTTGGTTATATTTAATTTTTCAGTCTCTTTCATGGGACGTCTCCTGTTCTATTTTATGAATCGCTACACTTCAAACGCTACACTTCAAACATTGATGAAATGGTTTCTGTCTGATGTATCCTGGCCCCCCTCTTTAAAAATGCGCCAAGGAACTTTGAAGGATCAATACAACCCTCCGGGGCCACCACGCCCTTTACAGTCACATCACCTGCATCCATCATCAAAGAGGCTATGGAGGCAGGCAAACCGGTTCCAGGTGCCATTCTTCCCACCATGTCGGCAGTGTAAGTGATTTTGCTATTCCCTTTTTTCCCTTTGACAATGACCTTGAGGCCGGATGACTGGGGTCCGTTGTCCCTGCCTTCAGGAATGGTTTCCCAGAGTTTTAATGCAAGATCATAGGGGGTTACCTGGCTGCCTTTAATTTCCATGGGCTCGGTACTTAAAAGCCCTGTGGCTTTTTGTTCCTGTATCAGTTCATCCACCCACAAAGGAATAAGTGCTCCTTTGATGATAACATTTTTAACCCCTTTGAAATATTTGGGAAGGGTCAAAGGCTGGGGATGGCCCACGTACCGGACATGGCAGGTGCCAAGGGGTTCCAGGAACTGTTCTGCCACTTCTTCTGTCCCGCCTTCCACATAAACCAGCTTGCCGTCAATGTATTGGGGAATTTTTCCAAGGGTCATGTGGAGGCTGTGATCCCAGGCAGCACCGGCAAGTTCTGCAATGCTCACCACCCAGTAAAGGTAAATTTCATCAACAGAGTCCAGTTTGTCTGCATACCATTTCACCAGGATATTGTTGGTCCCGGGATCAGATCCCATGCCAGTAAGAACTGTGATACCAGCTTCTTTTGCAAGTTTATCAATGCCTGAATTAAAGAGAATCTCGGTTCCCTCATAGTCATCACAGATATCAATATAATTTACCTTTGCTTCCACAGCAGCCTTTGCCACGGGTACGGCAGTCTTGTAAAAGGGTCCTGCCGTGTTGATGACCACATTGACTTCTTTGAAGGCATTGACCATAGTTTCATGGTCATTGACATCCATTTTTATCAATGCGGTTTTTTTGTTTTCCCGCAATTTTTTTGAAACCCTTTCAGGATCCGGATATAAATCAGCCAGAATAACATCTGTCACCTGTTCCTGCTTGACCAGATCCCTTGCAACTCCCTGTCCCATACCGCCTACTCCGCCTATTATCAATACTCGCATTTTATTTCCTCCTTCAAAGTTAATTTGTCAGATAACAGCGAGAAAAGTTATCAATCATCAGCGAGAAAAACTAATTGATGCGCTGGTACGCGTCAGTTTATAAAAAATTAATTCCATATCCTGTTCCCGCTGATCCAGTTTTTCCAGCTGCTCTCGCTTTTCTATCTTTTCTCGCTGCTCCAGCTGTTCTTGCTGTTATCCCATTTTTAACACCAAAGCAGCCCCGGTATCCCCAGCCGCACAACCGGTAAAGAGCATATATCCACCACCTTTATCAGCCAGTTCCTCAATGCCCTCTATGATCAATCTTCCTGCTGTGGGAGCCTGGGGATGGCCAAATATAATGGATGATCCGAAATTATTAAATGAATTTATATCCAGGTTCATCTGATCAGCCAGGTAAATATCATTGGCAGCAAAGGGATTGTGGGTCTTGATCACTTTCACGTCCTGTATTGATATCCCGGCCTTGTCCAGGGCCATTTGGGCAGCAGGGACCACTGCCATTGCCATGTGTCCTTTCTTTGACCTGGAAAACCCATAGGAAAGAATCTGTGCATCCTTTGACGGATCATGGCTTAGCTCCTCTGCTTTTGCCTTTGTGGTGACGATGAGGCCGCAGTTGCCATCAGCCGGATGGGTCTGGGACCCAAAGGTATGTGCCCCTTCCGGAAGAACCGGCCTGAGGTTTTCAAGACCCTGTTTTGTTGTGGGCATAATCCCTTCGTCCGCTTCAATGGTGATGGTTTTCTTTTTAGATAACTGGATATTGACGGGAAACATGTATTTTTTCTGAAATTCCCTGTCATTGGCCAGGCCGTCCATATATTGTTCATACCGAACCAGGGCAAGCTCGTCACATTGTTCCCGGGTGACACCTGTCTCTCTGGCAACGTTTTCAGCTGTCTGGATCATGGCATTTTTTGCCCAGGGATCATTGTTGAACTGATCCATGACCCAGTTCTCGGAAATCACCTGTCCACCGGGGCCCTTGGGATTGGGCCAGATGGTGTGGGGACCGTTGGAACACCGGTCCGTCATCAGGGTAAATACATTTTTATAAATTTCTGTTTCAATTCCCATGGCTGCCTGGAATATGACAGTGGTGGAGGTTGAACATGCCTGACTGATGAGGCAGCCCGGGATATTATGGGCGCCCACCAGAGCAGATGCCCAGGGACCCCCATAAAATGTATAGGGCTGGCCAACAGTAGCTCCAAGGATCAGGTAATCAAAGATATCAGGATTGATTCCTTTTGTCCCAAGCCAGTTTTTTGCAGTGGCAGAGCCTAAAATTATGGAATGTTCATTTGCCATGCTTCCCTGCCATTTGGCAAAGGGAGAGGAATAGTAACCTTTGTAAGGGATAAATGCTTTGGTCAACATAAGTAAATTTCCTAAATTTATAATTGCACCGGGATTTATAATTTGATCAATTATTATATTTTTGTAAAATAGCTTCCAGGAGACTACCACCAACAGCCCTTGCTTTATCCGAGATAGTGGTGCAATGTTCGATATTCCCCCTGGGGTCAATGTCACCGATCTTCAGTTTGTTTTCCACCAGGGTATTGCTTCTTATCTGGCCCCGGAGGACACCGTCGATTTCCACTTTAACAGGGGTGTCGTCAACATAACCGACAACCTGTCCTTTTTTGACCATTTCACCGATGGACAAATCAGAATGGAATGTTCCGGCACAGGGTGCTCTGAGAACTCTTTCATGGGTATACCCGCTGGTATTCCCTGGAACGCCTGTGTTGGGCTCAGGGCAGCCCTTTAAAATAATCCTTCCAAGGTTGTGGCCCCGGTTGGTTTCTATGACCATGTGCACGTCTTTTCCAGCTTCAAATCCAGGCCCAAGTCCTATTACCAAAGGGGCTTCAGACAGATTTGTCCCCAGGTTTTTTTTTGCAATACATGCATCAATGACCACATGGGGCTGGATTTTTTTTATTACGTTCCATTCCGGATCCACAAGGACAGGGATGGTGTTTTCCTCCCATGCCCCTGGGATCTCATCCACATGTAAACTCTTTTTTGCTCTGACACCTTCCACAATAATTTCTCCATCATGGACAGCCTCACAGAAACTGACCTGCCGTCTCACTGCCATGGGGCTTGGAATTTCCATCATATAGATATTTTTAAA
>NBML01000038.1 GCA_002085465.1 Desulfobacteraceae bacterium 4572_89
GTGAAACTCCAAAAAATGTAGGTCTTAATTCGCTGAATAAATAGTGGCTTATAGCACGATCTACATTTTTTGTAGCAACAGTGGGCGACGTTAAAACCAAGCCCCAAGTATCCTTTAGTTTGGATTCCAAAATACCGGAAAAAGGGAATATATGGCCCGCTGAGAAAATATCTCGGTGGAGTTTTTGGACCAGAGGTTATTATGTTTCAACAGTTGAACGAGATGAAGAGACTGTAAGGAAATACATCCAGAAACAGGACACCGCTGACGGAAAAATAGATCAACCGGAATTGTTTTAGCCACCTTTAGGTGGTTCACGCTTTTATGACCGCTTTGAGCGGTTCACAATACAAGCCTCCGGCTCTGCCGGAGGTCGTTGAATAGAGATCAAGGCGACCCTCATTGCGCTTTCAGGCGAGCATCGAATTGATTAGCTATTGAAACGATGACTATTTGACACACATCAAAGAGCCGTGCATGTTGACCCGTTAGACTATGATTACATAGTAAAAAATGAGAATCGTCTTGACCACAATATATAGTAGGTAGGAGACTAAAGTGGATAGCCCCTTCATAAGTAAACTCCAGGTGTCTGTTTTAAATTTTAAAGAGGAGAAAGAAAATGAAAAATTTTTACAAAATTATTTTAACTTTTTGTTGTACAGTTGTTTTTTTTATCTTGAGCAGTAATTGTTGGGCTTTTGAATTTGATAATGGTTTCGTTATATTGGAGCCACATGAAGAGATAGTTTGTAAGGAAGTAAATTGGGATAAGACGATAAAAAAAATAGTTGAATTTATTGATAAAAAAGATGGATTTGACATTATTGATGCGCAGATGTGGGAATGTGCAGAAGAGAAGTTGAAATTTTTTCCAGAAAGTTATCGTAAAATCCCTGTTATTAGAGAATATTTTTTTAATGAATGTATAAGAAATGCAGAATATATAGATGAGTACAAACACAGAATTACTGACAACGCCTTTTCTATTACTGACAACGCCTTCTTATCAATGTGCCCTTATGGTAGCATAGAATGTTTTCAAATGGTTTCTATTCAGCATCAAATGGCTTTTAGTGAAGGAAAATTTATTATAGGGATTAGAAATCCTTACGATGATTTTTTTTCAATTCCAGTAAGTTGTATATTTTTGAAATAAACATTAAGCGGGCGCGGAATCCTTCATTTGCCAGTTTACACTTCCCAAACTTGGCTCCTTATTTTTCGGTGCTACCTCCACAAAAAGTATAAACTACTTTTGATGAGATCTGAAGGATGCCGCGGGCGCATTCCTAAAAAATGGACAACGTTATGGAAAAATAATCTGCTGAATTTGCCATTCGTTTCAATAGGTTCCATCGTTCAGCCTTAAAATATGAGCGTAGCAGTAAAATAGCCTCTGCATTTGCTTTTTTCCAGAATAACCCAGGTCCTTTGATCCCATATTTACCCAGTAATGTCCGGTTAGGTTTTTGCATATATCCGTTGTTGGTTTTGTTCTTTGAAAATTTTTGAAATTATCGACACCTCAGATCTGCGAAGTTCATTTTGTATTTGCGAGCGTAGTTCTCTGACTCTTTTTATACTAACCGACTCGCCATGATTTGTATGGCAGTGAATGGCAAGCAATGTAGATGTCGTTTCCACCAGGCAAAAAAGTTTTCGATTTTCCATCTAAGCTTATAAACTTCAGCTATCTGCTCAGCTGTTAAATCCCTGCGATTCGTTGCTATCCAATAATTAACACCATCTACATGGTATCCTACCAGTCGTACTGGCGTTTGAGATTGACTTTTAGTGCCAGGGATGCCAAGCAGTACTTCAGCAAAAAACGATACTGTCGGGCTTGATTTCATATTCTCGTACAACAGTTTTGGTTGTTGACGCTTTAATCCGAATCACAAAATTTTTATTTTGAGCCTGTAGGGAATCGAACAAGGCGTGTGCCTGGTAGCCTCGATCGGCAACTGCGGTTTGTCCAGGTGAAACAATTCTGTCAACAAATGGTCTTTCAGCGCCTTTTCCATTAGTGAAAAAAATTTTTGAAGGAATTGCATGGTTCAAATCAAAACCCAGATGAATCTTAGCTTTTTGAGATCCTTTGCGATAATCAGCCCAGCACATTGAAAGAGTTGCTGTAATCAGTGAACCATCAATAGCAACAAGATCACCAAGTTCAGGATACATATTTGGCAAAATGCTGGATGCCTGACAACTGAGTTTTTGAAACACAAACTGGAGTTGTTCAAGTCCTCTTGAATTTATGATCTCGGAAAAGCTGCTTTTCTTGATGCCTCCTTCTGGGGCAATATTATTACGCGCAAAGTCATCCTGCTCAAGAACCTGAAGCAGATGCCGTGCCGAGACATGCTCTTCGAGATGATAAAAAACCAATGTTTTGAGTTGTTCTTCGAAAGTCATTTTCAATGGTCTATCGCCTTTGGATTCAAGTACAGGCATTCCTGAAAGCAATGCTTTAACTGGTTGAAAAAATTGATTAAATGAGAATGGTCTGAGTTTTGTTTGATGTGGTTCTATAGATTGTGGCATAAGGTTAGCCCCTTGTAATAATTGGGCTATTTTTTTACAAAGGGCTAAAAATTTTTTCTGTGGACTTGTCCAGGAAAATTTTCATTTTTTTCCATTTTTTTCACCATTTATTATTGGCTGTAACACAAGCAAGAATCTAACCGAACACTACTGCATAAATACAAGTAAATTTTATAAAATTAATATTTGCAAGTAAAATATTTTTATTTTATTAAATATCTTGACATTTAATTTTCTTTATATTAGTTTTTTCATATATGATATTTAACACTTCTTTTCAGCTCGATCGCAATTCTACTTTATTCGATTACATTTCAACCTATTCTGCCCCCTCCCATGAAAGTGCTATTGGGTCTGAATGGGTTGTTATTTTAGATCATTTAGCAATCATAAAAGGAGAATCATTATGAGAAAACGCTTTAAGACCATTCGATTTTTTTGTTTTCTAATTTTAACCCTTGGGATGATATGCTCTCCGCTATATGCTGGCGAGAAAGTCCTTAAAATTTCCATGGACGCGGTTGATGCTGGTCAGTCCAGTTTTAATCCGTTTACAACCAGCACAACCAACAATGTGTATTACGTGGTGTATGATAGATTGGTGGAAATGGGGGCGGACGGGATTATTTATCCCCATTTGCTATCTTCATGGGATGTGTCAGAGGATGGGTTGACCATTACTTTTACGCTAAAAGAAGGGGTGAAATTTCACGATGGCTCTGACTTAAACGCAGATGTGCTCAAATGGTTTCTGGAGAATCTGGGTAAAGGCCAGTCCAAGTATATGGTAGCCGCAGTTGAGTCCATTGATATCAAAGATAATTTAACCGTTATCTTAAATCTAAGCCGGCCTGATCCCAATATTTTATATAATTTCACCTCCTCTTTTACAGGAATTCCCAGTAAACAGGCCGTAGAAAAATACAAAGATGAGTATGGCCGAAAATATGTGGTGGGAACCGGCCCCTTTGAATTTGTTTCCTGGAAAACCGGTGATGAAATAGTTTTAAAGAAAAACCCGGAGTATCAATGGGGGTGCCCGCTTTCCGACAACCAGGGGCCTGCAAAAATTGATAAATTAATCTTTAAGGAGATCCTTGAAGATTCCACCCGTTTTCTTGAGTTCAAAACCGGCGGCATTGATATTCTGGAAAAAGCACCCACGCTTTTTTTAGCTAAGCTCAAAAAGGATCCCAAGGCAAAAATCATCACCATGGCAAGTAATACCAATTTTCATATGGTCATGAACACCAAGCGTGAATTTTTAAGCGATGTGAATATCAGAAAGGCCATTGCCCTTGCCGTTAATCAGGAGAACATTTTAAAAGCGGTTTTCCAGGGATCTGGTGCCCCTGCCTATACTTACTTGATCGATCGGCTGCCTGCCCGGAATGTGGATAAAAAATATGAAATCCATTTTGACCTGAAGACCGCCCAGGAGATCCTGGCAAAAGAGGGATGGACAGCTGGAGATGACGGCATTTTAGCAAAAGAGGGTAAAAAACTTTCCCTTGCACTATGGTGCAAAAGTGATTCTGATGAACGCAAAATTGCTGAAATTATCCAGGACCAGCTGTCAAAACTGGGAGTGGAAATCCGAATCGAACAATTTGACCCAAGTTCAATCAAGGCGGAATTCAAAAAAGGAAACCATGATCTGGTGGTTCGATCCTATGGCTGGGATAATGCCGATATCCTGGAATGGTTTTTCAATTCCACCCGGCCGGGATATCCAACCGTGTCCATGTGGCATGACAATGAGTCTGATTATTTGATGCAAAAGGCCATGACACGATCCAAAACCTCTGAGGAACGCATCGAAAATTTCAAAGAATATCATGAATACCTGTTGTCTCAGTATCTTTGGGCACCACTGATTAATACAGCCAACAACCATGCCATAAGCAAACGCGTGACCATGTCGTCGCCACCAAGGTTTAAAATTTTAATCGGCCCCCCAATTTTGGATATGACCGTAAAGTAACCACCAAACAGGGAGGGAGGCCCTTGGCCCTTCCTCCCTTATTGAGAATACGTTTTTTTTACACCTAAACGTTGTAAGCGCTATTTAGCCGGATATGTAAGACGTCGAGCATGCCGCTGTAGATGTCTACCGCAAATGCCCGACAACGCAGCAGATCCGGTCAAATAACGCTCCCGGAGGGTTCATGCATTTTGAGTTTTGATTCATCAAATTTCGGTGAATTGCAACCAAAGAGAAATTAATCATAACCATTTTAAATAATATAACATTATTCAAAACTCAAAATTATGAATACAACTTTTAGGTTACATTCTGTTTGTACAGGATGAATTAAGGAAGACCTATGTGGATTTATATTTTACGACGAACATTATTGTTAATTCCGATATTTTTTATTATTTCCGTGGTGGTTTTTTCCCTGATCCATCTTGTGCCTGGAGATCCTATCGACTCCTTGCTCATCCCCGGATCAACCGCTCAAGACAGGGTGGAATTAACCAAGGCCTATGGACTGGACAAACCGCTTCCGGTCCAGTACTGGGTCTGGCTCCAAAAATTTGTTACCGGAGACATGGGGCAGTCCATCATTGAAAAGCAGCCTGTAAAGGATATGATTCTCTACAATATGCCCTTTACGATTCGATTGGGGCTGGCATCTCTTTTTGTTTCCTTTTTTTTGGGAATTTCACTGGGGATTATCTCCTCTGCGGCAAAGAATACCTTTATTGACTATATTTCCATGATTATTGCTCTGCTCGGTGTGACAGTTCCGACTTTCTGGCTGGGCCTGATCCTCATGCTTGTTTTTTCCGTAATGCTGGGGTGGTTCCCGGTTTCCGGTTCCGGCAGTTTGAGAACCCTTTTCCTGCCAGCGATCACCGTTGGCATGGGGGGCGCAGGCCTTGTTGCACGGATTACCCGTGTCAGTATGCTGGAAATGTACAACAAAGAGTTTGTGCTCTTATTATATGCAAAAGGGCTAAGCCGGTCCGCCATTGTGATCAAGCATATTTTTAGAAATGCCCTGATGCCGGTAATCACTATCTTTGGTTTAAGACTGGGTTGGATTTTGGGAGGTGCGGTAACCATTGAGATTGTTTTCAGCCGTCCTGGAATAGGAAGCATGCTGTTGTCTGCCTTATATCGGCGGGATTATCCAGTGGTACAGGCATCGCTTATTTTTCTGACCATGGCGGTCATTATAGGCGCCTTTATTGCGGATTTGATGTATGCATATGCAGATCCCAGGGTCAGGGATGTCTATAAATAAAAGGGTTTGGAGAATCGCATATGTTAGAAAACAATGTCAGAGAACACAAGCCGCCCTGGGTGGTCATCCTAAAAAAACTGTCAAAAAACAAACTGGGCCTTATCGGAACTGCGCTAATTATGTTCCTGATTATTATTGCCATTTCTGCCCCGCTTCTGGAACCCTATTCGTACAGGGAACAAAACATTGAGATAATGAACGAACCCCCCTCTTTAACACATTTCCTTGGAACCGATGATTTCGGCCGGGATGTGTTAAGCCGGATCATCAGGGGGGCACGGATTTCCTTTGTGGTCGGAGTCCTGTCTGTTGCTATATCAGTCATTATCGGAGTCATCGTCGGTGCCATTGCGGGATTCTATGGAGGGGTCATTGACCTTGTCCTAACCACCATTGCCGATTTGACCTGGTCAATGCCGGCGATTTTAATCGCGCTTCTGCTGGTGGCCATCATAGGAACGGGTCTGGAAAGCGTTGTTGTGGCCATTGGACTCTCCTACTGGGCGCAATACGCCCGCTTGATCCGGGGACAGATCCTCTCATTGAAAAGTGCCGTGTTTGTCGAGGCCACAAAATCCCTGGGTGCCAGTGACATGGCCATCCTTTTCAAACATTTGATTCCCAACAGCATCGGGCCGGTTATTGTGGCAGCCACCATTGGAATTGGAAATGCCATTGTCCTGGAAGCCACCCTGGGATTTTTAGGGATGGGTGCCCAACCGCCCACACCCAGCTGGGGAGCTATGATGAGCAACGGCACGGCCTATCTGTTTATTTCTCCCTGGGTCATCTTATTCCCGGGGCTTGCCATGATGCTTACGGTACTTGGATTTAATTTATTCGGTGATGCCCTGATTGACCTTTTGGATGTTAAGAACAAGGAGTCCAATTAATGACATTTCTGAAAGTAAGTGATCTGGAAGTTGAATTTTGCGTGGACAAAAAAAAAAGTACCCCCATTGAGCGTGTCTCCTTTGAAATGAAAAAAGGCGAAGTCCTGGGCATGGTAGGCGAAACCGGATCCGGCAAATCCTTGACCGCCCATGCCATCATGGGGCTCTCCTCTCTGGTCGGGGGCAAAATTCGCGGGCGTGTTGAATTCGGAGAAAAGAATCTTTTGTCTTTGTCTGAAAAAGAGATGCAGTCCATTCGGGGGTCACAGATCGCCTTTATTCCTCAAAATCCCATGACTTCTTTGGATCCTGTTTATCGGGTGGGGGATCAAATTGTTGAGGGGTTATACAAACACAGAAAAATCAGCAAACGCAATGCCAGGATCAAGGCATTGGAAATCATGGAAAAGCTGCAGATTCCAAAAGCAAACCGTGTTTTCCAGCAATACCCTCATCAGCTTTCCGGCGGATTAAAACAGAGAATCGTCATTGCCATAGGCTTGTGTACCAGTCCTCAATTATTGATCGCAGATGAACCCACAACAGCCCTGGATGTCACGGTGCAGGCCCAGATCATGCGATTGTTCCTAAAGATGACGGTGGAAAAGGGAATCGGTTTGCTGCTCATTACCCACGATCTGGGCGTCATTGCCCAGGTGTCGGATAAAATAGCCGTAATGTATGCGGGAAACATTGTTGAATTCGGTCCGATAAAAACTGTGTTTAATACCCCCCATCATCCCTATACTAAGGCGTTGCTCAACTGCATCCCCACCATTGGGATGAAAAAAGGCTCCCTGGATGCCATTTACGGGAATGTGCCAACCGTGGGAAATTATCCCCAGGGATGTCGTTATCAGCCCCGCTGTTTGGACAGCTTTAAACCGTGTGAAACGAAAGTCCCTGAATTGATTGAGCTTGGGCAAGATACACGGGTCGCCTGCCATAAATATAATGGGAATAAGGATTGATCTGATGGAAAAATTTTTAGAAATCAATGATCTCTCAGTCTCCTTTGGCGTGAGAGGAGGGCTTTTATTGCGCAAGATCGGGACCATAAAAGCGGTGAATAACGCCACTTTTTCGATTAATAAAGGGGAAATTGTCGGTGTCGTTGGTGAGTCTGGATGCGGTAAATCAACCCTGGCCCGCTTGATTCTCAGGCTGGTTGAACCCGATAGTGGCAGCATCTCTTTTAACGGGACAGATCTCTTAAAGATGTCAAAAAAAGAGATGCAATGGCAACGGCGGCACATGCAGATGGTTTTTCAGGATCCGTATTCTGCCATGGACCCCCTTTATACGATTTATAGAAGCCTGTGCGAGCCGTTTCAAATTCAAAAGATCAAACTCACCAAAGCGGAACAGCATAAAAAAGTGGCTGAGCTCCTTGAGTTAGTGGGTCTAAATTCAGACCACGGATTTGCCTATCCCCATGAGCTTTCCGGCGGGCAAAAACAACGGGCAGACATTGCCCGGGCTCTGGCCTTGAACCCTCAGTTTTTGATACTGGATGAACCCACCGCTGCTCTGGATGTATCGGTTCAAGCCCAGATTATTAAATTGTTGGAAGGGTTAAGGGAAAAATTGAATCTGACATTTTTGTTCATCTCCCATGATCTGTCATTGGTCAGTTATTTTTGTGACCGGGTTGTTGTTATGTATTTGGGCAGAATTGTGGAGAATATTTCTGCGGAGTTGATCGGAAAAACACCCTATCACCCCTATACAAAAGCGCTGATCGAGAGCATCTTTAAAACTGTTCCCGGTGAAAAAAACGAGGTCGATCCCCTGGAAGGGGAGGTCCCCAGCCCCTTTAATTTGCCACCTGGTTGTGTGTTTGTGTCAAGATGCAGATATGCCCAAAAAGTGTGCCGGGAAAAATTGCCTGTTCTGGAAAACACAGGCCAGGGTGGCCAGGTGGCCTGCCATTTCCCACTGAATGCCATTGGCTGAGACCGTAATGACATCATGTCTGGGAATTTTTTTTTAAATCCTTTTTTTTGTGGAAATTGACCATGTGTGATCTACTGATAAAAAATGGTACAATCATTGACGGCACAGGTTCCCCTGGTTTTCCGGCGGACATTTTAGTGAAAGACGGAAAAATCGAAATGATCGGGGCCTCCCTTGAAATAGAGTGTCAAACCATTTTGGATACGTCACAAAAGATTGTCTGTCCGGGATTTATTGATATTCATTCGCATACTGACACGACCATTTTAATCAATCCCAAAGCGGAAAGCAAAATCCGGCAGGGCATCACCACGGAAATCGTAGGGAACTGCGGGATGAGCGCAGCACCGCTCACCCCTGATTTTTTACCCCAATTAAAGGATCACCTGGGCGTAAGATCTGATTATGGTCCCCCTGGGGACATTGGGAAATTCTGGATGACTTTTGGCGAGTATATCGATCATTTAAATAACCTGCCATTGGGGATCAACTTGATGCCCATGGTGGGGTATGGGACATTGCGGTGTGCAGTGATGGGCCTGAAAAACTCGGCACCGTCTCCAAAGGAAATGAGGGCAATGGAGGACTTGCTGCAAAAGAGCCTGGAACAGGGCGCAGCTGGGCTGTCAACAGGGCTTGAATATATTCCCGATTCCCTTAGCCATCCAGATGAATTGATCCGGCTGTGCCGGGTGATTGCGCGCAACAACAAGCTGTATGCCTCCCATATCAGGGGAGAATCGCAGACCCTTTTCCCCGCGGTAGAAGAGGCGATTCAAACAGCTGAGATGTCAGGATGTCGTGTTGAAATTTCGCATTTAAAGCTTGGCGGGACATTCAACTGGGGAAAAACAGAAAAATTGTTTGCCCTTCTGGAAAAAGCGCTCTCAAGGGGTGTCCGTCTTTCCTGGGATCAGTATCCCTATACGGCCTGGGGAACCGGTTTGGCTGATTATATTCCCCGCTGGGTTCAAGAGGAAGGTCATCAAAAATTTGTGACCTACTTAAGCGATCCCGCCACGCGAAAAAAAATCCGTCGGGAAATAGAACAGGCCATTAAAACCGGAAATCATGCCTATAATACAGCGCCCTGGGAAAATGTCCAAATTTCCATGGTAAGATCCACCGAATACAAGTTTGTTGAAGGAAAACGCGTGTCTCAAATCGCCAAAGATCTTGATGTCGACCCCATTGAGTGTGTGTTTGATCTGTTGATTGCTGAGAAAGGATCTGTTGCAATACTGGTCTTCTGCATGGATGACCAAGATATCAAAACCATCATGAAGCATCCTTTGACCATGATTGCCAGTGACGGCAGGGCCGTTGCAACCTATGGAAAATTGCATGAGGGAAGCCCCCATCCCCGGTATTATGGCGCCTTTCCCAGGGTCTTGGGCAAATATGTAAGAGAAGAAAAGGTGTTCTCCCTTGAAACAGCCGTTCAAAAAATGACCTCAATGCCAGCTGACATCATGGGATTGGATGATCGCGGCATCCTTTCATGCGGCAGGGTTGCCGATATCACGATATTTGATCCAAAAACCATATCTGATATGGCAAGTTTTGAGAGTCCCCATCAATATTCAAAGGGAATTGAGCATGTCATCATATCAGGACATAGTATTATCCATGATGGAGAACACACGAACAGAATGGCGGGTCAGGTGATTCAATAAAAAAATGCAGCATTAAAGTACCGACAACAGAGCTCCGGCGGCGGCATAGTTCTATTTTTAATGTATGTCAGATCGTATTTGAACGATTAATATTTCGTCAAAGATCTCTACCAATTGATACCCGGCGGCAGAAGGGTCCACTTTTTCTTTGACTTCATCACAACAAAAGACTCGCTATAGTCTATATTGCCTTGCTGGGGAAGCTTGGAGGACATAAAGCTATACAGTTCCTCCATATTGTTTGAAAAAAGAACTTCTGCAAAAATATCATACCGCCCGGTCACCGCATAGACACTATCCACTTCCTGAAACTCTGAGAGTTCGTTCAAGGTTTCATCTATCTTTGAGTCGTCAATGACCCGCATGGCCACAAGCGCCATAAACAGTTTTTCAATTTTAAAGACATCTATCAAGCCAGCAATTTTTAAGACACCTGACTGCAATAAATTTTTAATTCGTACCTGCAGGGTGGGGCTGGTGATTTCCAATTTTTCGACCAGCTCTTTGACCGGCATCCGACCATCCTGGCTCAGATAGTATAATAGTTTTTTATCCAGAGCATCCAGTTTTTTCATATCACCCATACTTTAACCCCTTGGTTCGCTGTTATCAACCAATCACCCTATGAATTTTCTCCAGTGCATAGTCAATATCTTTTTTTGTCACCACAAGGGGCGGTGCAAACCGGATAATATTTTCATGGGTCTCTTTGCAGAGAAGACCCTTGTCTTTCAAATTTTCACAATAGGCTCTTACATCTACCTTATTGGAAATAAATTCCAGCCCGATCATCAAACCCCGGCCTCGTACTTCTTTGATTAAGGGATTTTTCAGGGTTTTTAATCCCTCTAAAAAATAATCCCCCATGGCGGCTGAATTCTCAACCATCTTTTCCTTGACCAGCACCTTGAGCGCTGCCCTGGCCACGGCACAGGCCAGAGGATTACCACCAAAGGTGCTGCCATGTTCACCCGGATTGAGCACATCCATGATCTCTGTATTGGACAAAACCGCAGACACGGGATATAGGCCGCCGGACAATGCCTTGCCGATCAGGGTCATGTCTGCCTCAATGCTTTCATGCTCTTCAGCCAGAAGTTTTCCTGTGCGGCCGAGGCCTGTCTGGATTTCATCAAGAATCAGAACAACATTGTTCTCGCTGCAGATCTGTCTGACCTCTTTTAAATACCCGTCCGGCGGAATAATGACACCGGCTTCCCCCTGGATGGGCTCCACCATAAAGGCAATTGTGTTTTTAGTAATGGCCGTTTTCAATGCATCGGCATCACCAAATGGGATACTTTTGAATCCCGGCGTAAACGGGCCAAAGCCTTTTTTGGCACCCGGGTCTGAGCTGAAACTGACAATGGTGATGGTCCTGCCGTGGAAATTATTATCACAGACAATGATCTCGGCCTTATTTTCTGCAATACCCTTGGTATATCCCCATTTTCGGACCGTCTTGATGGCGGTTTCCACGGCTTCTGCACCGCTGTTCATGGGCAAAACCTTATGGGAATGGGTCAAGTCGCATAATTCTTTGTAAAATAAGCTTAATTGATCATTGCGAAAGGCCCGGGACGTTAGAGAAAGCTTACCGGCTTGTTCGGTCAAGGCCTTGACGATCTCAGGATGGCAATGCCCCTGATTCACGGCCGAATAAGCGGACAGGCAATCCATATAGCGTTTGCCGTCCACATCCCATACCCAGATACCTTCCCCTCTGTTCAGGACTACATCCAGGGGTTTGTAATTGTTTGCTCCTAATTTCTTTTCAATTTCAAGGGCATCCATTTTATCATCCTCTTTTGAATAAAGATTAAATAAAAAATCAGGCATCCTTTAAAAGTGATTTACTCTTTCTTAGAGTAATCCCCATTTGCACGGGCTTTTTCCCAAAAGACTGTAAAGTACTTTTGGGGTCATACTAAGGATACCAAAAATTAATCAATTTGTTTGTACTGTCCTTCATTTAAGTATACTTTTTCTATGTAGGCAGAGGTCATTGCCGACAACTGGGCACTATAGGTCAGATGAAACCGAATCTGATCTCCCACTTTAATATCTGCTCCTTTTAAATCAACAACCACGTGATCACTGCTGGCACCGATGATTTCCATATCACCCACCGGTGTTAACCCTTGAATCAGTACATCCTGGCGACCAATTCCCAGAATAGCCCTTTTGATAGAGCCCCGATCAAGAAATACCGGAACATCTCCAAACGCATCCGTGCTGACGGTACCCCGGGGAAGAGAATCCTTTTGTTTGAGTTCTATGACTTCTGCCACCAAACAGCTGGTATCTGTTTCAAGTGCTTCAATCCGCTCATAGTCAACCGTATTGCGACCGGTAAAGATCATTTCACCGATCCTCAGGTTATTAATTCTTCCCAGCCGATCCGTCTTCTTTACCCATGGATAATTTGCAGAATTGCCCCCGGAAATCAGCTCAAAATTGAAGTTGAATTTTTTTTCCAATGCCATCGCAATCCTGGAGAGTTCATCCATTTTCTCCTGGTCCGGAAGAATCGCCCCGATACATCCAAGGTTTGTGCCGATGCCAATGGGTTTGATGCCGTCAAAGGTGAGCAGAGTGCCAAAGGTCTGCTCCATATCCTCCGGCAGAATACCTTCCCGCAAATCACCCAGGTCCACCATCAAAATGATGCGATGAATCTTGTTTTGAATTTTGGCTTCCTCGGACAGCAATCGGATGATCTCCAGTTCCGAGTTAAGGCTGATGTCGGCGTATTTTACAACCTGTTTAAGATTACTCATGGACGGTGTTCTGATGAGGACCAGCGTATTTTGAATACCGGCATCTCTTATCTTTTTAATATTTTCTATTCTGGAGTCGGCAAGAAAGTCGACCCCGGCTGCGGCCATAGTTACAGCAACCTGGGGACTGCCAAGAACACCTTTGGTAACTCCCATCATGGAGATCCCTCTGGACAGAAACATATCGTTTAACCGTTTTGTATTTCTATATATTTTGCCAAGATCAATTTCTATTCTCGGGTAACTTGAAAAAATATTGTGAGAATTTGTCATCGGTTGTATCAAATCCTGTCTGTATAAGAGTGCTGGATGCCTATTGCACAGGCTGCAAAAACAAAAGAACACAGAATTATTTACTAAAAAAACAGATTCTCTCTTTTTGCTCCGTTAAAAAAAATTATAGTTATTGGCAAACTATTACCTCTAAATATTTAATATAGGCAAAATTAAAAGTGTTGGATTTCAGGATTTTATCAGGAGGGGTCAGACTTGGGGCAGGTCCAAAATTATTTGGGCCTGCCCCCTTCTATACAACTGGAACAATAGTATTTATAATCCATGCCAAATTGGTTAAGCCTTGTCTCTAAGAGCTCAAGCCTCTTTTCCATTTCATATGGGTAAGATTGCTAATGTATAGGAAAAGTCGTAGGTCGATTGTTCCTGAATTGTTCCATCAACAGACTTTGATCTCAGTATTAAAAATGGTAAGAGACTCTCATCTGGTGAAACGGAGTCAAGCTCTTCAGGGAGCAACTTGGCAAGGGGTAACCAGATGCAGATAGCATTGAACAATGCAGCAGAGGGGAGTAGCCTACAAGCTGCTCCCCTCTCAATCCATCTAATCGGGGGTGCCCTGTATTATTCAAGCTTTTCTGCCATGCCTTAAAAAACCCATCTAAAATTGATAGAGCGTAGCGATTCCTTTGCTCAGGCGGTTAAGGCAAAAGCGAGGGAATTCAAGATCTTTTGCAACTTCAGAATTGTTGTTTTTTTTGCTGACAGGTGATTTGAATTTTAAGGTGTTAAACCCGTATGTGGCGATTAAGTAATAAACATGACTTACCCACATGAAATGGAAAAGAGCCATTTATAGCTCATAATATAGATGATTCTGATCCATAAAACAAGTGATTTTAAATCATATTTTCTGTTCATTCGCCATAAAGCATGGAATACAGAGATATTTTCCATCAAATCTTCTTATCCTTGATTCCATTACTAATTCTCCACATGACTGGCACTCTATGCTCTCCATAATTCTGGCCGGGCGTACCGGATCCTTTGATATAGCCTTAACAGTGAAAAGCTCCTCAAGGTCTGCACCCATTATTTTTTTTAGGGAGATCTCTCTATTTTCACTCCTGGGAAAATTTTTGTTGAAAAGAGCGCGAAATCCAACGTTGCTGTTTCTGTCAAAAAATGTAAAGGCTGATTTGCCATAATCCTTGTGAATAAGATTTCCTTTGCCATAGGTACAGCCGGTAAGAAACTGCACTGCATCCACTGCACACATATCAGTCTCAACAACACAGACAGGTGCTGTTACTTCTGCGATGTTGATTTTTTCCATGGCAAGTTCTGAAACACGTATTCCAATGGCAAGGCCCGGGCATGAGTGCCCGTGAAACTCTATGGTTTTTTTTATGATTTCCTGGTCGATTAAACAAGCCATGCTGACCCCTTTTATGTTTTTTATTTTTTTTATGCTGCTTTCAGCCCGTCATCAGGTATTATAACTGGATTTCCATTGTGATGCAAAATTTCAACAAAAATTCCGTAGACCGATTCCACCATTTTTGAAGTGATCTCTTTTACATCTCCAGCACCAAAGATTGAGCCGTTTTTCAGGAAAATATATTTATCAGCATACCTCAATGCTGTGTTAAGATCATGCATTGTCATAACAGCAGCGATATTATGCTCTTTTACAACTCTTTTGATAAGGCTTAAAATATCTATCTGGTTTTTCATGTCAAGGCTCGATGTTGGTTCATCCAGTAAAAGCAAATCTGTCTGCTGCACCAGAGCCCTTGCAATGGAGACTTTTTGCAGCTCCCCGCCGCTCATCTGATCCGTATATTTCATTGCCAGATGCTCAAGTCCCAGCCGTTTTACTGCTGCATCAACCATTTTAATATCATTATCTGAAACTCTCCACCTGATGTGGGGACGCCTTCCCATGAGGATTGCATCAAAGGCAGTAATTCTTGCCGCCTGACTCTGCTGGGAAACATAGCTCATCTTTTTTGCAATGGTCATGGTATCCATATCTCTGATACTCTTTCCATGGATAAGTATATCCCCTTTTAAAGGGGATAAAATGGAATTAATGCATTTTAAAAGAGTTGTTTTTCCAACGCCATTGGGACCGAGAATAACCGTGATTTCACCCTTTTTTACTGTAAAATTTACATTTTCCAGGGTGGCGTGACTGTTATATTTAAATGTAAGATCCTCAACCTTAAGTATCATCTTTTATATCCCTTTATTATTAAATATATAAAGATCGGTGCTCCAAGAAATGATGTCAAAACTGAAACAGGCAGAGTATGGGGAGTAAGCACAAGCCTTGCCACTGTATCTGAAGCAAGTAAAAGCAATCCCCCTGTTATCATTGTGCCCGGCAGGAGAAATCTGTGGTCGTCACCTATGAGCCTGCGTACCATATGGGGCGCCACAAGGCCCACAAAGCCTATTATCCCGACAAGTGCAATAATTACAGATGTAACCAGAGATGCTGCCATCATACCTGCAAGTCTTGTCTTCTCCACCTTGATGCCAATGCCCTGTGCAGTCTCGTCACCTGCATCAATGCCATTGTAATTCCATGCATTGGCCATAAAAAAAACAATTCCCCCAAAGGCGATGATGGAGACAAACCCAAGTTCACTCCAGTTGGCACGGGCAACATCCCCGAATGTCCAGAAAACCATTGCAGCAAGCTGTATGTCATCTGCAAAAAACTGGAGCAGCATGGTTCCGGCTGTAAAAAGCGATCCCAAAGCCACACCGGTAAGAACCATCACTTCAGGAGATGCCCCCCTGATTCTGGATACTGCTGTTATCATTCCTGCTGCTGCCATAGCAAAAACAAATGCTGAAAATGTTGTAATATATGGATTTGAAATAATAACAGCATCCTCAACAGAGCTTGCCATGACTCCTGAATCAAAAATCATGACAGAGAGTGCAGCACCAAAGGCAGCAGCATGGGAAATCCCCAGGGTAAAAGGAGAACCAAGGGGATTTTTTAAAACAGACTGCATGACAGCCCCTGGCCCCTGCAACACCAAGGCCTGCTCCTGCCACAAGTGCTGTCAGGGCCTGGGGCAGCCTGATGTTCCAGATAATGATATCAAATTGTTTTGAAACAGAAAAACCGGCCAGGGTTTTTATCACATCAGCAAAGGGTATGCTTACTGCTCCAAGGGAGATTCCCCATACCAGGATAAGCATAAGAACAAGCAGAGCAGCTGTCAGAAAAACTTTTTTCCCGGAAAGATATGAGGAGTATGGTATGTCAGGGAAACTTCACCATCATCAAAATGCATATTATTAAATCCTAATTTGTAACCGTTCACAGTCAATTTGTCGAATTGTAAGCGTTTACAGGGTGCTGCAGATGCAAGGCAGCGGGCGTGCAGACGTGCTCATGTACTTTAAATGTCAGCCAACGCAGCAGGTGCAGTACCCTGTGAACGGTTACCCTGATTTTTAGGTCAAAGGCACTCTCTTAAAAGCCAGTCCTTGAAAATTGTTATTCATTGTTTCATATACAGGCCTTCCCACAAGAAATGTATAAATTTCATCAGCCTTTTTTTCAGGATCAATATCTTTGAAGCTGTCAAAGTAGATCAGTTTGCCGATAAAC
>NBML01000001.1 GCA_002085465.1 Desulfobacteraceae bacterium 4572_89
ACACCGTGCCTCGGTTCCATTTTGTTGAACACCCGTTTTAGATTATCAAGACTGCATATCTTGAGCCTGGTGTTTCTCTATGGAGCAGTACGAAACGGCTCTGTCTTTTCTTTTATGGTATAAATATGTGAAAGGCACCTAAAAGCTCTTTAAGCGAGTATATGTCCACCTTTCCACTGGAGGCCAGATAGGAGGCGTAGATGTGCCTGTTATGGGGAGCTCCCCATAATCGCCAATGCCATGATGGTAATTTCACTCGAATTCTGTATAATCGGTTCTTACCTGTTAAATTTTTACTGCACTTAAAACACTTGGAAACCCCTATTTGACTCTTTTTGATGGCGCGCCTGGCAGGATTCGAACCTGCGACCTACGGATTAGAAGTCCGTTGCTCTATCCAGCTGAGCTACAGGCGCAACAAAAAGAATTTTTATCAAAAAAACTTTTAAATGTCCATAAAAAAATTGCCAGATGGTAATATTTTGTTAAATATATTGCTTTTATAGAGATAAGGATAATGGTATACTAAATTTTTTATACCCAAGCTAAGGTTTATTGAATGAAAAAAAAATCTGTTCAGAAAAATCCAAAGGTTCCCAAGACTTCAAAAAGGCTGACCAAAAAAGATTTTCATGTTCCAACATCAAAGATAAAAACATCCAGTTCAAAGGCTCTTGTCAAATCAGATCCCATACAAAGCTATTTAAATGAAATCAACCGGTACAAGCTGTTGAACCGGGATCAGGAGATTGAGCTGGGCAAAAGGATTCAGGAAGAGGGAGACCAGGAAGCCGCATATATAATGACCACCTCCAATCTCAGGCTTGTGGTGAAAATTGCCCTGGAATTCCAGCGGATCTGGATGCAGAACCTTCTGGATTTAATCCAGGAAGGCAATATCGGACTTGTCCAGGCGGTTAAAAAATTTAATCCCTATAAAAATGTTAAGTTTTCCTATTATGCTTCCTTCTGGATCAAGGCCTATATATTAAAATTTATCATGGACAACTGGAGAATGGTAAAGATCGGTACCACCCAGGGACAGCGCAAGCTGTTTTTCAGACTGAAAAAGGAAAAGGCATTGCTGGTTGAGCAGGGATTTGACCCCAAGCCCAAACTATTGTCCGAGCGGCTGGGGGTTTCTGAAAAAGAGGTGGTGGATATGGATCAGAGGCTTGCAAATTGGGATCTTTCCCTTGATGAGCCCTTGAAAAATGATTCAAATACAGAAAGAATCGAATTTATCAATGTAGAATCTGACTCTTCCGAAGATAGAGTGGCTAAAAAAGAGATAGAAGATATTCTTCACACAAAGGTGAACGAGTTTAAAAAGACCATCAACCCAAGGGAACTGGATATATTTGAACGCAGAATCTTTTCAGACAATCCCCAGACCCTTCAGGAGATTGGAGAGGAGTATTCCATTTCCCGTGAACGGGTTCGCCAGATTGAAAATAATATTCTAAAAAAAATGAAAGCCTTTTTCAAAAAAGATATGCCTGATTTTGAAATGTATGATCACAACCAGTAGACGCAAACCGGCTTGTTAGAGAATAAGGTTAATTAACTCCATGAAAAAACAATGTATTTGTATTCTGCTCTTAATAATTTTGATTCTTTCTGGATGTGTCCAGGTTAAAAACATGGAAAGCCCCCAGGGATCGAAAGGCCCTGCACAGGATCATGATATTCCTGACGATTCTCAACTGTCTGCTGCCTATTTTTACCTTGAATCCAGGACCCATTTTAAAAAAAATAAAATCCCCCAGGCAATTCTGTCCCTGGAAAAAGCCATTGAAAAAGATCCTGATTCTGCATTTTTAAAACGGGATTTGATCCAGTTATACCTGAAACAGAAAAATAAAGAAAAAGCACTGGTACTGGCTGAAAAACTGGTAGAACAGTATCCAGAAGATGTTAACAATCTTTTACTCCTGGTTCGGTTTAAAAAAAAAGATGGGCAGGGAAAAAACCAGGAAAAAAAGTTATCCAGTCTCTTAAAAAAAATTCTAACCCTGGATCCCAAGAACAAAGAGACCTATCTTCGCCTTGGCAAAATTTACATGGACAATCAGAACCTGGACCAGGCCCTTGATCTTTTCACACAAATGGTTGAAGAATTTCCTGATTATTATGTGGCCCATTTTTATCTGGGAGAGGCCAATTTATTATTGAATAATCTTGATTCTGCAAGACAGGCGTTCTTGAAGACAATTGAACTGGAACCCGATCTTGTGGAGCCCAGATTCAGATTGATTGATATCCATAAAAAACTGGAAAAAAATACCAGCCAGGAAAAAATTCTGGAATTCTACCAGGAAATCCTTGAGATTGAACCGGAAAATGACAGGGCAGTCCTTGAGATGGCCCTGCTTTATTATAAAAACAATCAAAAAGACAAGGCACAATATCTGTTTACAGAACTGGGCAGTGAGACCGAAGACAATTCCCGTCTTGCCATGGTAGCTGTGGATACCTTTATTACCAAAAAAAGATATGAAGATGCCGTAATTGTTTTTTCCCAGATGCTCAGGGCAGATCCTGACAATGCCAATCTGAATTTTTTCACGGGCATGGCCTACGAAGCTGTAAAAGATTTTAAAACAGCCATAAAACATTATCTCAAGGTAACCCCTGAAAACACCCAGTATAAAAAAACATTGCTGACCATAGCCTTTTTGTACCGTGATCTGGGCAAAACTGACCAGGCAATCCAATTTCTTGAGCAACACCACGAAAAAGAACCAAAAGACATTGACATCATCTCATACCTTGCATCTTTTTATGAAGAAGCAACCCAATATAATAAGGCCATGGATATCCTGGAAAAAGGCCTGGAAGATACCCCGGACAACACCAGCCTGCTTTTCAGGCTGGGAGCGATCCAGGACAAGGCAGACCAGAAGGATAAATGTATCCAGACCATGAAAAAAATTATTCAAATAGATCCAGAAAATGCCAGTGCCCTGAACTACCTGGGCTATACCTATGCAGACATGGGCACCAACCTGGACCAGGCCCTGAATCTGATCTCCAGGGCCATGGAGCTGAAGCCCGAGGACGGCTATATCACCGATAGCATGGGGTGGGTCTATTACCAAAGAAAAGACTATGAAAAAGCTGTTCAATACCTTGAAAAAGCAGCCCGATTAAGCGACTTTGAAACTATAATCGCAAGCCATCTGGCAGATGCCTATGTAAAGGCCGGACAATTAACAAAGGCATTGGCCACCTATCAAAAAGCCCGGGAAAATGCAAAAAAAGATAAGCCAGGGCAGGAAGACTCAACTCTTATCCAGGAAATCATAAAAAAAATTAAAAATCTGGAAAAAAGAATAGATGAAGAATAAAATCCCGTGGATCAGTTTTCTTCCCCTTGTTTTAATCCTGTTCCAGTTTTTTACCGGATGTGCCATCCTGGGACCCATAACAGATCCTGCCATGAATGAAAAAGCAAGGCATTTGACCGCCTATGTCAAATCCCAGAACCAAGATATAAAATCCAGCAAAGGCACAGGCTGGATAGAACTGGACACAAAGACTCAAAAAGAAAAGTTAAAAATTGCCTGGGCAGCATCAGGTCCCAACAAGCTCAGGATTACCTTTCTGGTATCTGGGCACCCCGTTGAAACAATTGTGGCCACGGGTAAAAAGGTGACATTTATCTCCCATGCCGGCAGGCACAAACCCCATACCATTGCATCCAATAATCCAGACCTGAAAAAATTCATCCATGTTCCGGTAAAATTGTCAGAGATGATTGCCATTCTATTGGGACATATCCCTTTACAGGAATTTGATCATGCAATGTTTGAATCCATGGAAACCCAGCCTTCCACAATTGTTCTGAAAAAAAACTGGAAATCCTCTGTCCAGAAAATACATATGAATAAAAATGGACAGATTCAAAGAATTTTGAGCCTTGATTCAAAGGGAGCCCCTGCCTACGATATAACCTATCTTGATTATAGATTTCTGGGGTTGAATAATATTCCCGTTGCTCTGAAGATCCAGGACTCCCTTGGAAGGAAAATCCATATAACCCTTACCCGGTTTATTCCCAATCCCCCCTTAAAAGAATCCATATTCAAGTTGACAGAATCAGGATCATGATAATTATCTATAAGGATTTAACCCTTAAGATTTCTCAAAGGAGATAATTAATATTATGATTCATGAAAATGTAGATAAAGCAAAACAGGGTACAGCCTGCCCTTCCCAGGCAGGGCAGGCCCAGGACATGGCCCGGAAACAACAGGAACAGCAGGCAATGATCAAGGATTCCCTGGCAAAGATCAAACATAAAATATTTATTTTAAGCGGAAAAGGCGGTGTGGGGAAAAGCAGCATTTCTGCAAACCTGGCAGCCAGTCTTTCAAAAAAAGGCTATAAAACAGGACTAATGGATGTGGATGTCCACGGCCCTTCCATTGCCCAGATGCTGGGATTGACTGAAATGCTGGATATCAGCCCGGACCAGCAGATGCTCATGCCCAAACAGGTCAATGAAAACCTTAAGGTGGTATCTGTCCAGGCATTGATGCAGGATAAAGATCAGGCCATCATCTGGCGGGGACCTGCCAAAACCGGCATGATCCAGCAATTTGTCAGTAACGTGGACTGGGGCGAGCTTGATTTTTTGATTATTGATGCCCCCCCGGGTACAGGGGATGAACCCCTGACCGTTGTCCAGAACATCCCGGAAGCTCTGGGTGTGATTGTAACCACCCCCCAGGAAGTTGCTTTGGCAGATATCAGAAAATCCATATCCTTTTGCAAAACTGTAAAATTAAAGACTCTTGGTATTGTTGAAAACATGGCTGGATTTAAATGCCCCCACTGCAATGAACCCATTGATCTTTTCAGCAGCGGAGGCGGTGAAAAAACTGCCAAGGCCCAGGGCCTTACTTTTCTGGGATCTATTCCCTTTGATACCCAGGTTGTTGTCTCCGGCGACAAAGGGATTCCAATGATGTTTGAAGATAAGGAAACAGGATTCACAAAGGCATTTGCAAAAATTGTAAACAATATTCTCAAGCAATTGTAACCGATCTTTTATGTACCCAGCATTTTGACTGATACCTTTAAAAAAGCCAGGGAACTCAAAGATTTTTTAAACCTTCGGGAAAAAGAAAATCTCAGTACCCTGGCCTGTTTTTCCCATACAGCCCTGAGGCGCAGGCAGGAAGAACATCGTGAAAATGAATACAGACAAGCATTCAGCTCCGATGCAGACCGCATTCTTTATTCCCTTGCCTTTACCCGGTACATAGATAAAACCCAGGTTTTTTCCCTGATTAAAAACGATCATCTTACCCATAGAGTTCTCCATGTTCAGCTGGTATCCCGTGTAGCCAGAACCATTGGCAGATACCTGAAATTAAACCAGGACCTCATTGAAGCGGCAAGCCTTGGCCATGATATAGGCCATGCCCCCTTTGGACATGACGGAGAGCGGTTTTTATCAAAACTCACCAAGGCATCCGGGGCTGGATCTTTCCTCCATAACCTTCAAAGCATCCAATGCCTGGAAAAAATAGAAAAAAGCGGAAAAGGATGGAATTTAAGCCTCCAGACCCTGGATGCCATTCTCTGCCACAATGGTGAGGTTCACTCAAAAAAATTGGTCCCCAGGAAAAATCGTACCTTCAAAGATTTTGATACCATGATCCAGGACATTAAGGACCAGGTTGTCTGGGATGCAATTCCCATGACCATGGACATTTGTCATCCATTGAGGATATATTTAAATTTTTGTTTGAAAAATATCTGTCTGACCTTGAAAAAGACAGACATAACTCCGTGATTTTCAAAGAATTTTTAAATGGCATGGCCCATGAATACACAGGCACACACACACACCCGGAGATTGTCAGGGATTTTATTTCAGGCATGACAGATTCCTATTTTATCCGCCAGGCACCAGATCATTTAAAACCTGAATATATTGACCATGTTTGAGAACCGGACCACTTACCGCAGCCAGCACCAGAAAAAAGGACTGGTCTCCTTTGAGATAACTATAAAAGAGACAAACCTGAATATCCAGGCCCGGAAAGATCTGTCAAAAAAGGCCATCCAGGAAGCCCTTAAATACAGAAATTTCATTGAGAACCATATCAATAAATTTCCAGCCTTTGCCACATCCCTTTCTCCCCTTTCCCAGGTTTACCTGGCACCGGCCATTATCACAGATATGATTGATGCCGGAAAAAGAGCCAATGTAGGCCCCATGGCTGCCGTGGCAGGGGCAATGGCCCAGTATGTGGGTGAAGGTCTTCTAACCCTGTCCAAAGAGGTGGTAGTGGAAAACGGGGGAGACATTTTTATCAAATCAGATTCAGAAACCTTATTCAGTATTTATGCGGGAACCTCCCCCTTGAGCATGACCACGGGCATTTTGGTTGAAAAACGGGAAACCGGCTTTGGCATGTGCACCTCATCGGGCAGCCTGGGCCACTCAAAAAGCTTTGGCAGGGCTGATGCTGCAAGCGTGGTTGCTGACTCCTGTGCCCTTGCAGATGCTGCTGCCACAGCCCTTTGCAACATGGTGCAGAAATCCTCGGACATTGAAAAAGCCATCCATGCAGGAAAACAGATCCAGGGTATCCAGGGCATTGTCATTATCAAGGGAAAACATATCGGACTCTGGGGAGATCTGAAACTGGTCAGACTCTCCCCCTGAATGACCGTTTAATTAATATAAGTCCCCTACCTTGCCCTCCACTGCCCTGGCAATGCTGCCGTCCCGGAGCAATGCCTTGACCCTGGCAATATCATTTGATAAAAGCCTATCTTCCGTCATATAATCTACCTTGCTTCTTATGACCTCATAGGCGGCCATGGTCCCCTCCCCGGCCTTGAGGTTGGTGAAAAGATCAATGGCCTGGGCTCCGCAGAGCAGTTCAATGGCAATGACCTGTTCGGTATTTTCCACAATATCCCGGCATTTTCTGGCAGCAAAGGCTCCCATGGAAACATGATCTTCCTTATTGGCTGATGTGGGAATTGAATCCACAGATGCTGGATGGGCAAGAACCTTGTTCTCAGAAACCAGGGATGCAGCAGCATACTGGGCTATCATAAAACCTGAATTAAGCCCCCCGTCTTCCACCAGGAATGCGGGCAGCCCTGACAGCTGCGGATTTACAAGTCTTTCAATACGACGTTCAGAAATATTGGCCAGCTCTGAAATGGCAATACCGAGAAAATCACATGCCAATGCCAGGGGCTGCCCATGAAAATTGCCGCCGGAGAGAAACTCTTCAGATTCCGGGAAAATCAAAGGATTTTCCGTGGAAGAATTCATTTCAACCCCTATTACGGTCTCTACATAATGAAAGGCATCCCAGGATGCGCCGTGCACCTGGGGAGAACACCTGAGGGTATAGGCATCCTGAACCCTGGAGCAGTCGTGGTGGGAGGAGATAATTTCAGAATTTTCCGTTATATTGAGCATGTTTTTGGCTGCCTTGATCTGGCCCATGTGGGGCCGGGCATTATGAATCCTGGGATCAAAGGCCGCCCTGGTACCCATGAGGGTCTCAAGAGTCATGCTGGCGGCTATATCCGCATGTTTGCAAAGATTTAAGGCATCATGGAGGGCCAGGCAGCCCAGGGCAATCATTAACTGAGTCCCATTGATCAGTGCAAGGCCTTCCCCGGCTGACAGCTCCAGGGGAGGTATGGATTTTTTTTCCAGGGCTTTTGCCCCTGACATTCTCTGTCCGTCAACAAAGGCTTCCCCTTCACCGATTAGCACCAGGGCCAGATGGGCCATGGGCACCAGGTCACCGCTTGCTCCCACAGATCCCTTTGCCGGAACCACAGGTATAATACCTGTGTTTAAAAGCTGGGCCAGTTTTTCAATGGTTTCAAGGCAAAGCCCTGAATTACCCCGGCAAAAATCATTGATGCGAAGGGCCATCATGGCCTTGACTACATCATCGGCCAGGTGCTCCCCCATTCCTGCTGCATGGCTTAAAAGAATTTTTTTCTGAAGTTTTCTGGTATCATCAAAGGAGATAGTCACATCGGAAAGTGCTCCGAATCCAGTGGTTACACCGTATATTCTTTTTCCTTGCTTTACCCATTTGTCAACCAGTTTTCTTGCTTTATGTATGCGGGATTTTGATTCATTGGAAATAGCAACTCTGGCGCCATGCCTTGCAATGTTTACAAGGTCTTCCAATTGAAATTCATCACCGTTTAAAACTATCTGATCTGTCATTTGTACTCCCCTTTTGGGTGTAATCCCCTTTTTGATAAGACTTTGTCAAAGTCTATTCCCTGTTAAATTTTCCCTTTAGTTTATATCGTGAGCCCGGAGAAATAATCCTGCTGTATGTGGCAACTTTGTCAAATGACCAGGTGCGCCGCGTAAGAGAAATGCAGGGTTCTTCCGGTAAAATTCCCAGGTGCCGTTGAATAATCTTATTTACCTTTATGGCCTCAATGATATGTTCGGCCTCCTGAATGGGTGCCACTTCAAGAAGATAATCACTGGGTGTGATGATCATGAAATCCTGTTCCAGATATAACGGAGCCACGGTGGGATTAATATATCGCTCTGAATACTGGACGCCTATTCCCCGATCCCTGTGCAGAATAATGGAGTGAAAAACAGAATCTCCTTCAGCAAGATCCATTTTTCCGGCAATGTCAACTGATACTCTCTCTTCCCTGAGCAAGAGGACCTCGCAGGAATGCTGACCGTTCCAGTTTTTAATCTCCCTGGCAATGCTCTTTATCTCAAGCAGGGATGCTTCGGGCTTTGGTTTTGCCACAAAAGTGCCAACTCCCTGCACCCTTATAATCCTGCTTTCTTCGGCCAGTTCTTTCAAGGCCCGATTGGCAGTCATTCTGGAAGCATTAAATATCCTGGCAAGCTGGGTTTCCGAAGGGATCTTATCACCGGGTTTTAATTTCCCTGACTCAATTTCCCTGACAACGCTTGTTTTTATTTTTTCATATAATGCAAAGGGCTGATCTGAATTTTCCACTGTTTATCCTGTTTTGTTTATCTTGTTTTGTTTATCTTGTTTAAATGTCTGGTTAAATCAATTTAAATGGATTTTTAAAACCTTGACTTCACTTCTATACTTGTATAGACAAGTATTATATAATCCAAGGAAAAATGTCAACACCCTCCTGGCAAAATACGAAAAGGCCGAATATGAAAAGGTCAAAAGGAAAATAAAATGAATTCAAATAATCTCCAGACAAAAGCCGAATTTCCCGGAACCTGGGACCTTTTGTTTATAAATTGCAACCTGGCCACCATGGCCCAGGGAAACTATAATATAATTAAAAACGCAGCCCTTGGGGTATCCCAGCAGAAAATTTCCTGGGTGGGAAAACAGGAAGACCTGCCAGATGATCCTGAAAAACTTTGCACAAGGGTCATGGACTGCAGAAACAAATGGATAGTGCCGGGATTTGTGGACTGCCATACCCATCTGGTATGGGGAGGCTCCAGATCCAGAGAATTTGAGATGCGGCTTGGGGGTGCCAGTTATGAAGAGATTGCCAAAATGGGTGGAGGAATATTCTCAACAGTATCTGCAACCCGGGATGCCACAGAAAATAAATTATTTATCCAGGCATCCAAAAGAATGAAAAACTTTCTCCAACAGGGAGTTACCTGTCTTGAAATCAAATCAGGCTATGGGCTGGACCTTGAAACGGAATTAAAAATGCTTTCAATTATTGATCAATTGAATCAAGCATTCCCCCAGCATATTGAACCAACATTTTTAGGGGCCCATGCCCTGCCCCCGGAATTCAAGGATAATCCAGAAGACTATGTAGATCTTGTCATCAACACCATGCTGCCCAGAACAAAAGAACAGGGTATTGCAACTGCAGTGGATGTTTTCTGCGAACACATTGCCTTTTCCAGGGCCCAGACAAAAAAAATCTTTGGGGCGGCAACAAAACTGGGGTTCAGGGTCAAACTCCATGCAGAACAATTATCTGATTCTGACGGATCTGCCCTGGCTGCTGAATTTAATGCGCTCTCCTGTGACCATCTGGAATTTCTTTCCCCTTCTGGTGCAAAAAAAATGGCCGAAAAGAAGGTCTGCGCTGTTCTTCTGCCAGGAGCCTTTTATTTTTTAAAGGAGACCCAGAAACCTCCCGTTCATATATTAAGGGAATTGGGAATTCCCATGGCAGTTTCAACGGATCTCAACCCCGGGTCCAGCCCCATACACTCAATGAACATGATAATGAACATGGCCTGCCTGCTCTTTGATTTCACCTGTGAAGAGGCCCTGGCAGGAGTCACCCTCAACGGTGCAAAGGCCCTTGGTCTGAACAAGAGAAAAGGCAGCCTTGAAGTTGGCAAAGATGCTGATCTTGCGGTATGGGATATAAATACCCCGGCAGATCTATGCTATCTTGTGGGCAGCAATCCTCTGGATATGGTTGTGGTAGAAGGAAAAATTGAGTATAAATCCATGGAAAATAAACTGGGGTATAAACTGGAATAAATTCACAACCGGACTGACCCCCATTAAACATATATATCGGGAACCATATATATTGGATTTGTATATATTGGAACCATTTATATCAAAATAGCTTATACAGGAGCCTGCTTTGATCTCTTTGCTGACAATAATCAACATTATTTTCCTCATGATATCCAGCCTTTTTTTTCTGGCACTGAGTCTTTCCTCTTTTTTTGAAAAAGAGATCAGAGCCGCATGGATTTCCCTTGGTTTTCTATTCATCAATGGACTTATCTGGGGCTTTTTTATTGTTAACCCTGGATATTTAACCAAATTCAATCTACTCATATTTTTTGGGACTATCCTGTTCGGGCTCATCTCCCTTGTAAAATTCTTCCCAAAAAAAAATCTGCAAAGGGATCTTTCCCAGGCCATTCAATATGACGAACGGGACAATATGTTTTCCAGAAACAATATCCAGCACCACCCTGAACTCATGGATATTTATTATAAACAGCATCCAAAAAATTTATCCATTGATAAACAGATCCACAGCAAACCTGAATTTGGAGATAAAAAACAGGTGTTTCATGATGATTATACCACACCCTGTTATCTGGCCGCCTTTGAATACCTTGAGCAGACTATTCCCCTGTCCAATGGAATGATAGCCCCTGAAAAAAAGAAGGTGGACTTAAAAAAATTCATGGGTGCCTTGTCAGATATGATCTGTTTTTATGGGGCATGCGATGTGGGATTTATCCCCTTGAAACCCCTTCATTATTACAGCCACAGGGGACGGCATGCCGACTCCTGGGGTGAAAAAACTGATCAGACCCATGAAACAGCCATTGTCATTGTGGTGCCCATGCGTGTTCCCATGATTAAACAGGGACCCACAAGCTCTGTGATCCAGGAATCTGCCCAGAAATATGTGGAAGCTGCCAAAATCTCCAATATCGCTGCTGCCTATATCCGGCAGTTTGGATTCAGGGCCAGGGCACACAATGATGCCAATTATGAAACCCTTTGCGTTCCCCTGGCAGTGGAATCCGGACTGGGAGAACTGGGACGGATGGGACTTTTCATGCATAAAACCCATGGCCCCTGTGTAAGGCTTGCCATTGTCACCACAGATATGAAATTTCCCGCCTCCATTCCAGGACCAAACCTGCACATGGAAAATTTCTGCAGAATCTGCAAAAAATGTGCTGACAATTGTCCTTCAGGTTCAATAACCCATGGTGATGAACCAGAATCCCGGAACTTCAGGCATTGGTCCATTGACCAGGAAAAATGCTTTTCCTATTGGAAAACCATTGGATCTGACTGCGGGATGTGCATCTCGGTCTGCCCCTATACTAAACCTGATACCCTGATCCACAAATTGGTAAGGTTTTATATTTCCAGAAATCCTTTAAATCAACGGATCGCCTTGTTCATGGATGACCTGTTCTACGGCAGAATAAAAAAAATCCCAAAAAAAAATCCTGACAAGTTGTTTCATTTTTAAGCGTTTAAAATCCTTGCAACCCAAAAATTCTAATGATATGGAAGCTTCAGTAAAATAACTTAATAAAAAAAGGAAACATTATGTGTGAATCAAATGTATATTTAAAAGAAAATGATATTGAAAAACTGATCATGGAAAACGTGGCAGCCATTACACCGGCAGACAAAGGAACCTTTGTCCTGAAAGGGCTTTTGGGCGAACGTATGGAAGTACAGGGAGTTATAGAAGATATCAATCTCATGGGGCATAAAATAATATTAAAAGCTCTGTAATGATAAAATTTGGGCAATATCTTTCTGCCATTGCCAGTGTAAATGGTCTGGGTGACAATATTGAATGGCTTTTTTATCCGGGCATGCTCCAGGACAGCTGGGAAAAATGGTGGGATGATTTTGCCCTGCGCCATGCATCCCATGAAGGAGTCGATATTTGTTTTTTCCGGACCAGTTCAGATAAGAGTTCGCTTGAAAATAAGGGTCTGGCTGAAAATAAAGATCTGGCAAAAACACTTGAACGTCTGGACAAAAATGCTGATATTCCTGCCATGGACAAAGGAATTGTTCTAAATATTGCGGATGATTTTTTAGGGCAGACCCTTGTCCTGACCCAAGATGTCCTGGCCCGGGAAAAACTGGACGATTTTTCGCCTAAGCTGCTCTTTGTATATTCCCACCTGGAAATTAAAAAAGGAATTGTGCCGGGCTGCCGGGTTGAGAAGGGACAGATCATCGGCCAGGTGTTTAATTCAAACAGGAAACCATCAAAACTTTTCCCCCACCTGCACCTTTCGTGCATTGAACTGACGGGGAAAAACCCTTTGAAAAACCTTAACTGGGATCTTTTTTCAGACAGGAAAAGAGTTAATCTGATAAACCCTGTTTTCATTTAAACCAGTTATAATTTAATTTTTTTTATCATTTTTTAAAAATGTATATGATTTTTTTTACTGTCACTAATTTTTTTTTATTTGAGATTCAATATTCAAGGGTGCTGCATCCCAAAAGAAGAATTGAAAAAAAAGAAAATTTGATCTATGATCACCAGAATTTGTAATTTTCACTATACTATTAATATGGAGAGGATGTATGAAGACAATTAAATACCTTTTTTTGCTGATTATCCTGGGACTGCTTGGTACAATAATTTACCAGAATCTGGAATATTTCATGACCCCCTATGCCCTGACCATTGATTTAAAAGTGCCCAACTGGCAATGGACAGCTCCCGCACTTCCCAACCTGACATATTGGGGCATCTGTTTTGGCCTTGGTCTTTTGCTGACAGGTATTAAAGGACTTTTTACCGCTTTTCGCCTTGGAAGAGAAATAAAAAATAAGAATTCCCTTATTGGCAGCCAGAGACAGGAAATCAGCGAGCTTCAGACAAAACTGGATGTGTTTGTCCATGACCCCTATATTAAAAATGGAAAAGAAAAATCTGGTGTTGAGAAATCAGAACCGGAAATACCGGTTGCCGAAGCGGAGGTGACGCCTGAAATTTCTGAAAAAGGTGATTCCAAAAAACTTTGAATAGAGATCTGGTACCAGACCGTCCATGACCAAAAAGAAAAATACGCCCATGATGGAGCAGTACCTTTCCATCAAAGAGCAATACAAAGATGCCATACTTTTTTACCGGATGGGGGATTTTTATGAAATGTTTCTTGGGGATGCCCAGAAAGCAGCCTCCATCCTTGAGATTGCCCTGACCTCCAGAAATAAGAATGACAGTTCTCCAATCCCCATGTGCGGGATACCTTTCCGGGCTGCAGACAATTATATTGCCAAACTCATAGAAAACGGCTGCAAGGTAGCTGTATGTGAGCAGGTGGAGGATGCGGCTCTTGCCAGGGGACTGGTTAAGAGGGAGGTGGTCAGGGTCATTACCCCGGGTATGATCCTAAACGAATCCCTTTTGGATAAAAAATCCAATAATTTTCTGGTGGGAATCTCCAGGGTAAAGGCAGCAGCAGGGCTTGCCTGTCTTGATATTTCCACGGGCAGTTTTAAAACCTGCCAAATGGAAAGAACAGAAAATTCCATCCCTCCTGCTTTAATTGACGAAGTTTTAAAACTTGATCCCAGGGAGATTCTCCTGCCCTCCTTCTTTGAAAAAGATCCTGTTTACAAACACATCAGAAACAAGTTTTCCAACAGACAAATCACCTATCTGGACAAAAGCCATTTCCATGTGGAAGATGCAAGGGAAAGGCTGGTGAAAAAATTTAAAACCCGGAGCCTTGAAGGGTTTGGTGTTGAAGGTATGAACGCCTCCATCTCGGCAGCCGGCGCCATAATATCCTATGTTCAGAATACCCAGATGCAGGATACCCAGCACATTTTCCAGATCATCCCCTATGACCTGGACGACTTTTTAAAAATCGATGACCGGTCCTGTAAAAATCTTGAACTTTTGAACAATATCCAGACCCTGGATAAAAAAGGCACTTTGATTTTTGTGCTGGACAGGACCGTTACTGCCATGGGCGGACGGCTTATCAAAAACTGGATTCGGTATCCCCTGGTTGACCCGAAGAAAATTCAGCAGCGCCTGGACTGTGTGGAAGAGATCCTTACGGCATCCCATATCCATCAATTAATTATTACCCATTTAAAAGCCGTATATGATCTTGAACGCCTTGGCAGCAAAATATCCATGGGCCAGGGAAATGCAAAGGATTTAATTTCCCTTAAAAACTCTTTAAAAAAACTGCCTGACCTTTTTACAAAGCTTGCCTTGTTTAAAAACCCAGCATTAAACGGCAGCCTTCTTGAGAATCAGGAGCAAATGATCACCGAACTTGCCTCCCTTGCCGTATTGATAGAAGCTTCCATCCGAGAGGATGCAGCCCATGTGCTGAATGAAGGGGATATCATTAATGACGGTTACAGTCCTGAACTGGATGAACTTCTATCCATTACCAGGGATGGTAAATCCTGGATTGCAAAAACAGAAGCCAGGGAAAAAGAAAAAACCAAATTATCTTCTCTAAAGATAAAATATAATAAGGTGTTTGGATATTTTATAGAAATCTCCAAGGCCCAGTCCAAAATGGTCCCCGAGGATTACATCCGGAAGCAGACCCTTGTAAATGCCGAGAGGTTTATTACCGACGAAATGAAACAGGTGGAGTCCAGAATTTTAAATGCCCAGGACAAACGCAATGCCCTTGAATATGAAATTTTCTGCTCTGTCAGGGATCAGGTGGTTGCCAAAGCAGTTTTTATCTTGAAAATGGCGGAATTCATCGCTCAAATCGATGTTCTCCAGGGACTTGCCATGGCAGCTTCGGAAAATGCCTATACAAAGCCTGAACTCAACAATGAGAATTTCATTGATATTGAAGACGGCAGACATCCGGTTGTTGAAAAACTTATCCAGGGGGAACGCTATGTTCCCAATTCCATCAAACTGGACAATATTGAAAATCAGCAATTGCTTATCACAGGCCCGAACATGGCTGGTAAATCAACGGTCCTAAGACAGGTGGCCCTTACCGTTCTAATGGCCCAGATGGGCTCATTTGTTCCAGCCGGTAAAGCCTCCCTGGGCCTGACAGACAGGATTTTCACCCGGGTAGGTGCCCTGGACAATTTATCCTCGGGCCAGAGTACATTTATGGTGGAAATGGAAGAAACTGCCAATATCATTAACAATGCCACGGAAAACAGCCTGGTAATCCTGGATGAAATTGGACGGGGTACCAGTACCTATGATGGTATGAGCATTGCCTGGGCAGTGGCAGAATACCTCCATGATCTGAACGGTAAAGGGGTAAAGACATTGTTTGCCACCCATTACCATGAACTGATCCAGCTGGAGGATATAAAACCCCGCATTAAAAACTACAATATTGCGGTAAAGGAATTTAATGATAACATTGTCTTTTTACGACGTCTTGTAAAAGGCGGGACCAATAAAAGTTATGGAATTCAAGTGGCAAGACTGGCCGGAATTCCGGACAGAGTAATAGACTCCGCTAAAATGGTATTGTCCAGGATTGAAAAGAAAAACAATGGAGAACAACACCTCCATGAACCATATGAATCAAAAAATCCAGGCAAACAAAAAAAAAGACCCAAAAAGAAAAAAGATAGAAATGACGGTCAGCTTGAACTGTTTTCAAATTCTGAACAATTGCTTACGCAAATGCTGAAAAAAGCAGATATTTCAAATATGACTCCCCTGGATGCCCTTATTTTATTAAATGATATTAAAAAAAAGGCCTTGAATTGACAGATGAAAAAACCTAGGCCACAATCTCAATTCACCTGCCTGATCCTGTTCATGGTTTTTTTCTTGAACATTGGTATATCAGTATTTCCAGTCACAGCCCAGGGCAGTTCAGCAAAACAAAAATATATGGCAGCTGATAATTGCTATAAAAAACTCAGGAATTCTACCCTGAAAAAACAGATGGCATCGGAATGGCTCAACTGCATCAGCAGATATGAAAATATTTACAAAACCCATCCAAAAAATTCCTGGGCCCCTGCAGGCATGTACAAGGCATCAGAACTCTATCTTAAATTATATAAATTATCCGGCAAAAATGCCTACAGGTCCCAGGCCCTGGATCTTCTGGCCAGAATCAGAAACAAATATCCGTCCAGTGCCTATACCAACAGGGCAAAGACCCTCCTCAAATCCATCCCTGCTAATCCCAGGCCCTTAAAACCAAAATCCATAAACAAAGCTGTTAAACCCATTCGTTCCAAAAAATATGAAACCAGGAATGAAATCCTGATAAAAAAAGAGCAAAATGACGATACCCAGGTGACTGGATTACGATTCTGGTCCAATCCGGAATATACCAGAATCGTGGTCAATGCATCCCGGGAACGTGACTATTCCCATCGCCTTCTAAAAAAAGATCCAACAATAAACAAGCCCTTTCAACGCCTGTATATTGATATTGAAAATGCAAGGCTGGGCCAGGGGGTTGCCGAACATACCCCCATCAACGATGATCTGTTAAAACAGGCTCGGGCCGGTCAATACCTGGCCCATACGGTCCGGGTGGTGGTGGATATCAAATCCTTTGAAAATTATAAAATTTTTTCATTAAAAGATCCCTTTAGAATCATCATTGACGTATGGGGCAAAGGTTCCAACGGAGCCCTGGCCTCCAGGAACCAGCAGCCTGTTGCAAAAGGGACTGCCAAGGCGCCAATAAAAACCTCCAGGATCACCACGGACAATTTAAAATCATCAGATATTGCCAGACAACTTGCCCTTGGTGTAAGTAAGATAGTAATTGATCCCGGCCATGGCGGCCCGGACCCTGGTGCTCCAGGTTATTGCAAAGGGGTATGGGAAAAAGACATAGTACTAAAGCTGGCCAAAACCCTTGCTGAAAAGCTCAGGAAAAGGCTCAAGTGCACCGTTCTACTGACCCGTTCCACTGACAGAAAACTGACCCTGGAAGAACGGACTGCCATTGCCAATACCCAGCGGGCAGATCTTTTTATTTCCCTGCATTGCAATGCAGCCAAGAACAAAAAACTTGCAGGTTTTGAAACCTATATATTGAACCTGGCAACGGATGACCAGGCTATTGCTGTGGCAGCCCGGGAAAATGCAACTTCCAAAAAAAATATTTCTGACCTTGAATACATTTTAAGCGATTTAATGAAACATGCCAAAATTGAAGAATCCACCAGGCTTGCCAATGATGTTCACAAAAACATCATAAAAGGCATGAAAAAAAAATATTCAAAAATAAAGGATCTAGGTGTCAAGCAGGCACCCTTTTATGTTCTTCTGGGTGCCAGAATGCCCTCCATTCTGATTGAAACGTCCTTTATAAGCAATAAAACAGAATGCAAAAGACTGCAGACCCAGTCCTATCGAAATGATATATGCAATTCAATTACCAATGGGATTGAAAAATATATTAACGCAACTAACCCAAGACAATTATAACTGAAAAAAAGGAGATACCCATGTCTTTTGAAAACATTATTCTTGAGGTGGAAAACAATATTGCAACTATTTTTTTTAACCGGCCCAAGGCATTAAATGCCCTTAACAATGCCCTTTTTGACGAACTGGACACTGCCCTTGATATGGTAAGGGCAAATATGGATATCCGGGTGCTTATCCTGACAGGTAAAGGGGATAAAGCCTTTGTGGCAGGTGCCGATATTGCCGAATTGGTAAAAATGAATCCTTTGCAAGCCAAATTTTTCTCCAGAAAAGGCCAGAAAGTATTTTCAAAAATTGAAGACCTTCCCATCCCTGCCATTGCAGCTGTAAACGGTTTTGCCCTGGGGGGAGGAAGTGAAGCAGCCCTGGCCTGTGATTTCATATATGCCTCGGAAAGAGCCATATTTGGACTGCCTGAAATCAATTTAGGCCTGATCCCGGGATTTGGTGGCACCCAGCGCCTTGCCAGAATTGTGGGAAATAACAGGGCCAAGGAATTAATATTTACCGGTAAAAACATAAAAGCTGACAAAGCCCTTGAATATGGAATTGTTAATAAAGTCTGCGCTCATGAAAACCTGATGGAAGAAGTTTTAAAGACAGCAGGTCTTATAACTTCCAAGGGCAAAGTAGCCTTAAGGGCTGCCAAAGAGGTTATCCAGAATGGAACCGCAACAAACCTGGAAATTGGCTGCAGGATTGAAAATGACGGTTTTGCCATGGCCATGACCAGTGAAGATGCCAAAGAAGGCACTTCTGCCTTTCTGGAAAAACGGAAGCCCTTGTTCAAAGGAGAAATCAAATAGCAACTCTTAAATTTTAGAGGAGAACAATAATGTTAGCTGAACAAATATCCATATTCGTTGAGAATAAAGAAGGCCGACTTGCTGAGGTCACTGCAATTCTCAGAGATGCCAGGGTAAATATCAGGGCTTTGTCCCTTGCGGATACAACAGATTTTGGAGTATTACGGCTCATTGTCAATGACAGCGACAAAGCAGAATCTGCATTAAAAAAAGAAGGATTTACTGTGGGAAAGACCCAGGTGCTTGCCGTTGAAGTCAGCGATGAACCCGGTGGACTGAATAAGGTTCTTGATCCTTTAAGCGAACAGGATGTCAATGTTGAATATATGTATGCCTGTGCAAATTCCCAGGGCAGCAATGCCATCATGATCTTCAGGTTTAATGATCATGAAAAAGCACTGAAAATCCTTGCTGAGAATTCAATAAAGGTGGTCTCCAGGCAGGAGATATCCAATCTTTGAAAAAATAGCAGTAGCATAGATTGGCCTGATTTAGATTATACCAATTAGATCAAATCAGGGCAGTATCATTCATGCTCACTTTTCTTACAAGCTCTCTGTAATCTGCCGAAGCAGTGGAACCCGGTGCAAACTCAAAAATTGATTTACCAAAGGAAGGTGCTTCCGCCAGGGTTTCACTGTAACGGATGGGTGGGCAGACATAGTCCGGGTATATTTTTTTTATTTTGGAATACAGAAGCTGGGGTCCTTTTATCCGGGTATCCAGAAAAGTGGGTACAATATATTTTAAACTGATTTCTTTTCTATATTTCTGTATGGAACCAAGGCTTTTCAGAAATTCTGAAAGCCCATGCAGGGGCATGACTTCCAGGGCCACCGGCACCAACACTTCAGTAGCATAAAACAATACATTTACGATGAGCTGGTCCCACCCAGGCGATGTGTCGATTAGTATAAAATCATACCTGCGCTCAAGGGGTTCCATGGCCTCAGCCAAAGTCCATTCCGCGCCAAAACTTTTCCTGTCAATAATCCGTTTCATCCCGGCAAGGGATTTGCCCCCACTGAGAAGCCAAAGATTTTTTCTGGCCTTGACAATACATTCATCCTGGGCCAGTTCCTTGGTCAAGAGTTCAGTTAAACCTGCCTTGGGTTTTTTCCCCAGAATATAGGAGGACTGCCCCTGGGTATCTGTATCCACAAGCAGCACCTTGTATCCGGCAAGTGCAAGGCCTGCCCCAAGGTTGACCGAGGTAGTTGTTTTTCCCACCCCTCCTTTACTGAGGGTCACACAAATTTTTCTGGCCCCTTCTCCCTGGGCTTCTTTTTCACCAGAGGTGTCTTCAGCCATTGGATCAACCAGCCGACCCTGTGGCCTGTCAATCTTGGGCGTATCAACTGGCTGCTTTCCCAGTTGTTTTTCCTTTGATGGCCCTGGAGGCTGATCCGCTAACTGGTCCATGTGTACTGGAAATTTATACTTACAGGATCTACAGGTTGCAGAAACGTTTTTTCCAGAATCAATATGGGATTTGAGTATGTCTGGATTTACTTTATGCTTTCTGGCACATTTCGGACAGACAATAATCACCACTATCCCTCCTTTTTCAATTCCTCAAGAATAGCATCTACTGCAATACTGGCAATTCTCTCCATGGAAATATCCTTATCTGTTCTCTGGGAAAGTCTTACCTTTATTTTGGCCCTGCTCTCCCAGATTTCAACAGAGACATTGTCCTTTGAAATTTTCCAGGATTTTTCCTTATTCCGGGCTGATTCTTTTTCCAGTTCTTCTTCATCGCTGCGATAAATAAGACAATCCAGTTCCCTGGTTCTGCTGGCAATCTCTTCATCATTGCCTGCAAGAATGTGGTCCATAATATCTTTTTTTTTACTCATTTTTTCTATTCTCGGGCCTTGGTTATTTTTCTATCATTTCTTTTTAGAGCTCCCGACTTCATCTGGGAAAGGATATCTTTCAGAGTTTTCTTTTCCCTGTTCCCCAGGTTAATCCATTGTATGCCATATTGCAAAGATCCTTGCTCTGTGGATGAACAATGAATAACCTTGCCGGTCAAATTGTTTAGCCTGGCCTTATCTGCCAGTTTTAATTCACAATTGGTCAGGATTTCACCGTGTTGAAAACCAAGCCGGCTTTCTATACTGAAACCAATTCCCTTTTGACTGATATCTGATACAAAATATTTTTGTTTCCTGATAATTACCTGTATAAATTCTTTGTCAGATACAGGTATGCGAAATAATTGACGAACCTGTTGCGCAGATTCTTTTTCCGCACCAAATTCCTTTCCCTCAGAAATGGGCTGAAACCCAATTGACTCATTTTTCATTGGCTACCTCCCAAACCGGACAATTTTATTTGTACCTGACTTATAATAATCACCACATAACCTTTTAAAACATACCAGTCCCCAAAAGGTCAGGCAAGAAAAATCATACAAAAACAAAAAAAAGGGTGCAGAACCTTTCAGCCTTGCACCCTTTTTTATAGTCTTATTTGGCCTGATGATATATCTTAATGGCCGCCCATTGCTGCTACAGCACCTTTAAGAGCAGGATGAGCATACATAAGAATAAGAGCAACAACCAATGCATAAATACAGAGAGATTCGATCATTGCAAGACCAATCAGCATGTTCACCTGGATTTTACCGGCTGCTTCAGGGTTTCTTGAAATACCGCTCATTGCACCGGAAAGACCCAAACCCTGGCCAATGCCACAACCAAATGCTGCGATACCAATTGCAAGGCCTGCTGCCCATACACTACCAACTAGAAATTCCATGTTTTTACTCCTTATTACAATTAATTAATATAAATAATAACGGGGCTTCTTCCAAGTTCCCGTAAAAAGACTTGCTTGTGACCTTCAGGTTGCTTGTGACCTTCAGATCATTAATGAGCTTCCTCAATTGCACCGGCAATATACATGGTGGATAAGAGGAAAAACACAAAGGCCTGAACCAGAGCAACAAATGTTCCCAGGGCCATTATTGGCAAAGGTGCCAGAAACATGCCGCCAAGGGTCAGCAGGATTCCCACCACTAGTTCGTGGCCCATCATGTTTCCGAAAAGACGAAAGGTCAGGGACAATACCCTTGCACTATGGCCAATGAGTTCAATGGGAAGGAACAGGGGGATCATGGCTGGAACAGGCCCCAGGAAATGTTTGATATATTTGATTCCATGGCGCTGGATACCAATGACGTGGCTCCATGAAACTGCTATAAGCGCACAGGCCAGTGTTGTATTGATGCTGGCAGTGGGAGGATAAAATCCCGGAACCAGCCCCATGAGATTTCCCAGAAGAACAAATAAGAATATGGTTAATACCAGGGGAAAGGATTTACGTCCCTCATCCCCTGTAATGGTAACCATGAACTCCTCAAGGCCTGAAATCAGCACTTCAAAGACATTCTGTGCTGTCTTTGGGACCATGGAAACACTTTTTCCGGCAAGCCAGCCGAAAAAAATCAAAACAATCATGCTAAGCCACATATAGGTAACATGGGGATTTTTACCAGCCCATTCTTCCAGACCAAACATGCCAAAAACTGAAGTGAGAATTAAATATGGATGTTCCACCTTATACCGCCTCCTTGAAAAATAATCTCGTTAACTCAAGCATGGTCGCCAGAAACATGCTTGCAACAACCACGGAAAGCCCCGCCAGAAGCCCCAGTGGATGAACAATATGTTTTGAAATAAGCAGAAAGATAAGTCCACCACTTATTCCAAATCGAATATAATACTTTACCAGGACATTCCCCACAAGGGAACTGCCCTTTTCTGATACCACCTCGGGACAGAAATTGTTTACAATGGTTTTTTTCAAAAGATAAAAATTTATTGACACAATCAATCCACCCAGCAAAACCCCTAAATAGACTTTTGCCGGCGCTGTCATCAGTGATATCAGGCCTGCCACCACCAGCAGTATCCAATTGGTTCTAGTGACAAAAATTACAATCTTTTGAATATCCTGCATTAAAACTTCTGCCCTTTTTTCCCTGCCCTGATAATATTTGTAAATCCTGCGGCAATGCCAAAGGCCAGCCCCACAAACATCAGAACAGGATCTGTCTCAAATTTTTTATCAAGCCAAAGCCCAATTCCCAGACCTAAAAAAATCGAAAGTGCCACTGACATTCCCAGACTGGCAAAATATCCCAGTTCTCTAACGGTTTTGCCTGTTTCCTTTTTCATTCCCATGCCTTTTTTTGAACGGTCTCCAGCTTTACAAAGATCAATTTATACTGAGAGCAAGTAACATATGCTCAAACCTAAGTCAATGCGAAAAAAGCATTAAATTATATCTAAAAAACCTTTGGTGCTATCTCCCATGACCTCACCAATAATCCTTGCATTCATGCCTTTTTTTCCCAGCTGGACAACAAAGGCCTCAGCATCCTGTTTTTTCAGAGAAATCAGAAGCCCCCCGGAAGTCTGGGGATCAAATATTAGATCCAATAGTGCTCTGTCCATTGCCCGATCTACCTGGATAAGGTCCTTGAAAAATGCTCTGTTTTTATGGGCCCCTGCCGGAACCATTCCCATGGAAGCAAACATCAATACATCTTCCAATAAAGGGACTTTGTCAGAATAAAGGGTTACATGTTTTAAAGATCCCTTTGCCATCTCCAGTATATGGCCGCCAAGGCCGAAACCTGTTACATCAGTACAGGCATGGACCTCAAAATCCTTCATGATCCGGGCTGCTGACCTGTTAAGCATGGACATGACAGCAACTGATTCCCGGATATTATTTTCCCCTGCCAGTTTTGCCTTGATGGCCGTTGACATGATTCCTGTTCCAATGGGTTTGGTCAAAATAATGGCATCTCCCACCTGGGCCCGGCAATTGGTCAACACCTTTTCCGGGTGTACTATTCCTGTAACGGAAAGTCCGTATTTAAATTCAGCGTCATCCACTGAATGCCCCCCCACAAGTATGGCACCGGACTCATTTATTTTATCCTGCCCACCTTTTAATGTCTGGGCAAGGATCTCTTCATCAAGATCACAGCTGGGAAAACAGACAATATTCATAGCCGTTAAAGGCTCTCCACCCATGGCATAGACATCACTCAGGGAATTAGCCGCAGCAATTTGACCAAACTCATAGGGATCATCTGTGACCGGGGTCAGAAAATCCAGGGTCTGAATTAACGCTGTCTGGGAATTCAGCCGGAAAACCCCGGCATCATCCGGAGTATCAAGCCCCACAATCAAATCTGCATGGGATTTTACATCAAGACCGGAAACAATTCGATCCAGTGTCCCTGGATCCAGTTTGGCCGCTCACCCCGAGGCCTTTACTTTCTGGGTTAAAAAAACTTTTTCCAATTTTTCCATTATATTATCCTCAACATATTGTTCTCAACCTTTAGCAATCTTATTCAGGGCCAGAACACAGGCAAACCTGCCGGTTGTCTTTTCCTGGCGAAAAGAAAAAAATTTATCAGTATTACATTTGGTACATATATTCATTATCTCAATATTTTCTTTTCCCACGCCTTTTTCCATCAACTGGTCCCGGGAAATTTTCCAGAAATCAAAAAAAGGCCTGTCCTGCTCCTTATATTCCCACAGGGCCCTGGGTATTTCATCCTGAAAATTAATAAACTCAGCACAACAAGGCCCCAGGGAAGGGGAGATCCCTGCCAGGATATACTCTGGCCGACATTGAAACTTTTTTATCATCACATCAATGCAATTGCTGATAATGTTTTCCACACTGCCTTGCCACCCGCAATGGACATTGGCAATCACCTTTTTTTCAGGATCAAATAATAAAATCGCCTGACAGTCTGCCACCTGGATTACCATGGATATTCCTGCCATGTCTGTTACAATTCCATCGGCAGAAACAGGATTTTCCCTGTTTTCTTTATCAGAAAAAAAAGTTGGCAGACAACTGTCCCCATGCTTTTTTATTACAAGGATCTCTTTCCCATGGACCTGGTTCAGGAAAACAGCCTGTTTTGTTCCCATTTGAGCAAGGATACGTTTCCTGTTTTCACTTACGCTGGAAAGATCATCTCCAGAATTATTACCGATATTCAGGGAATCAAAGCTGCCCTTACTGACACCTCCTGACCTTGTAAACACACCGTGAACCAGATCAGGGTATTTCTGGAAAAGTTTAAATTGAAGATATTTTATTTCATACAGCCCCATAATACAGCCTGCAAATTCTTTCAATGATCTTTGTGGTGGAAATATCCGGCTCCAGGGATACATATATCCAAGTAAAAGGCTCTGTGCAAGAAATTTATGGACTTACGATAACTTCCAGTGGAAGGGGGATTGCCCTATGGGAGTGTTATGGATCTTTACTTACAAGCTCTTTATGAAAGGAGCGTAAAGACCTGCAACTGTTTGAGCGCAGCGAGTTTTGCCGGTTAGTGGATTGAATAATAAAGATTGTTGCAATGTCCATCCAGTGGACGTAAGGTGATCACCCTGGAACGGGTTATGGTAAATATCCAGAGCCTGCTTATTACCTTGACTTTTCAAGCTATTTTAGGTATCTTTTTATAATTAGGAAAAAAAATAAAACTAATTAATTTTTCTGTGTAAATATTAAAGATAGCCAAATAATAATAAGTAATTATTTTATTTTCTTATTATATATAAATTTATTAAGGAGAGACCCAGATGACACAAATCAACTCTTTTCTCAAGGGCAAGCACATACTGGCCGTGGATGATGAATTGGATGTGATTGAAACCATAGCGGAAATCCTTGAACCGGCAAAAATTGATTCAGCCCATGACTATGAAACTGCATCGGAAAAAATCCTTCAAATAAAATATGACCTTGCCATACTTGATATCATGGGAGTTAATGGAATTAAGCTTCTGGAGGAATGTGTAAAGCAGAATATCCCGGCTGTGATGCTCACGGCCAATTCCCTGAATCCGGAATCCCTGATGGAGTCCATTAAAAAAGGTGCTATTTCCTATTTGTCCAAGGAACATTTAAGCGAATTGGATGTCCTGATCAATGAGCTTTTAAGTGCCAGGAATAAAGGGAAGCCCACATGGAAACTCTTATTTGAAAAGCTGGGCAGTCATTTTAACCTTCGCTTTGGCAACAATTGGAAGGAAAACGACCAGGCATTCTGGGACGATTTTGAAAAAAACTGGGAGATCTCCAAGGGAATCCAGGAAAGACTGCTCCATGACCAGAACATTGTGGACAAGGGAATTTAAACTTCTTCCCTTATTTTTATGTCCTTGTTGTTCGGGATCTCCCAGTCTGAAAAACAATATCTCAGTAATTCTTCCCTATAACCGATCAATGATATCCAAACAGTTTGGGCAGAAACAGCACAAGACCTGGACAATAGGTCAAAAAGAAAAGAACCCCGATCTGGATGGCCAGAAAGGGCATTACCGCCCGGGACACATAAATAATATCCCGCTTGGCCAGGGCCCCGGTGATAAAAAGGCTTACCCCCATTGGGGGTGTACAGTATCCTATGGCAAGGTTAACAGTCATGATCAGACCGAAATGCATGGGATCCACGTTAAAAGGTCCCAAAAGGGGTAGGAAAACCGGTCCAAGAATCAATGTGGCTGAAATAATATCCATGAACATGCCGATGATAAGCAGCAGGATATTCATGGCCAGTAAAAAGACAATAGGTGACTGGATGCTGGCCACCACCACTTCAGCCACACGGTTGGGTATATTCTCAAAGGTGAGGTATCTGCCGAAACAGGTGGCAGATGCCACTATCAGCAGCAGGGTTGCAGAGGTTACAGCAGAACTTATGGTAACTGATTTAATATCTGCAAAATCCATGGATTTATAAATAAAATACTCGACAAAAAATGCATACACGCTTGCCACGACAGCAGCCTCGTTGGCTGTAAACATCCCTGAAAAGATACCGCCAAAGATGATCACAATGAGCATTACCGCCCATATCCCCTCTTTAAGAATCTTAAACAGCTGTATGAAGTTCGGGACTGGGAGCCGCTGAATATCATCTCTTTTTCGATAGAGGACAAAAGAATAGATACATACACATAAAATGATTAAAATCCCGGGAACAAATCCGGTTATAAACAAGCCTTCCAGGGATTCATTGCTGATCATTGAATAAAAAATCATACTGATACTGGGGGGAATAATAACACCCAGGTTGGGGGATGTTGTCATCAGTCCAAGGGTATAATCCTCATCATACCCGTTTTTAATCAGGGCCGGGATCATGAAGCCGCCAAGGGCCACCACCGTGGCAACGGTGGAGCCGGAAATAGCGCCAAACAGTCCACAGCCTATGACGCCGGCCATGCCCAGTCCTCCAGGCAGCCAGCTGACAAGGGCATTGGCCATATTCATCAGTTTCTCGACCATCTTTCCCTTGGCCATGATATTCCCGCAGAGAATAAAAAACAGGACTACCACGAGGGAAAATTTGTCAAGACTTCGAAAAAGAGTCTGGGCCAGCAAAGCCAGGGGCATATCCTGGAAAACCACAAACCCGATGGTGGAAGTGAAAAAAAGACAAAGAAAGACCGGAACATAGGAGCTCATAAACCCCAGGAGAATACATAGAATAATCAGATCACTCATCTGCATGGAAAGAAGGCCCCTTTTTTATCTGGTTTTAAAGTCTTGAATCATCACTTGAATCGTTCTGATACCCACCATCACACCCATGAGTGGCATGATGGCATATATAATCACAAGCGGTATCTGCATGATAATTGTTTTTTGATTAGTAAGGTATTGCAGGTAGGTCATTTTGTACCCGTAATATACCATCATCCAGGCAAAGATGAGCATGAGAATACTGGTATAAAAGGTCAGGCCTGATTTAAGCTTTGGAAAAATCTGGACAACAGCATCAATACGGATCATGGCCCGTTGTTTAACTGCGACACTGGCTCCCACAAAGGTTGAGTAAATAATAACGATGCGGACCAGTTCCTCACTCCAGGCAAGGGTATAATTAAATCCGTACCGCAACACTACATTGGCAAACAGTGATAAAAGCGCTGCAATGACAATGATAAAAAGCGTCCACTCTTCAATCTGGGTTGTTATTGTATCCAGTTTTTTAAGTATTTTTCCAAGCATAAACCAAGTCCCATTCAAAATTAAATATTAAAGTGTGATCAACACCCATGCCCTGGCAGGCCCTATAAAAATGAAAGTTGTGAGTTTTGAGTTGTGAGAAAAAAATGCAACATTCTTTTCCCACGACTCAATACTCAAGCCTCATTACTTTTTATATAACCAGTTTATCTATTTCAAAAAATCTTGAACTTCTTTTAAGAAATTATCTGGCTGATATTTATCACCGGGATATATCTTGTTAATTTCAGGCGCATATTTTTCATAGGTTCCCTGGCTCTGGTTTTTAAGGGTTGTCATATCCGCATCAGAAAGTTGAAAAAATTCCACTCCGGCAGCTTTTGCCTTTTCAATATTGGTATTTTCTTCGGTCAAAGATTTAACCCTGGAGGCAGCACAGACATCGTGAACACTTGAGACAAAGGCATCTCTCAGATCAGCAGGAAGTTTTGCAAGCCATGCCTTATTAAAAATCCAGATAAAAAGACCCTGGGCATAATTAATCTGGGTAAAATACTTGGCAACTTCAAATTTCTTGGTCACATTACATACGGTAAGGGTATGGTCAAGGCCTGTGATAACACCCTGTTTTAATGCAACAGGCACATCAGGCCACGGCATGGAAACAGGGTTAAATCCCCAGTTTCTATAGCTGAGCTGATTCACAGCTGCTTCTGCAATCCTGAATTTAACCTTTTTGGCATCTTCAATATTTCTGACCGGAACGGTTGTTGCCCAGCCATAGTTTCCGTATCCCGTAATATCAAGTCCCGTGATTCCCTGATGATCCATGGCCATGAGAAAATGATTAAACAATTTTTTGTTGTTGATAAATTTTTCCAGTTTATCAAAGGAATTTACAAGAAAGGGAAGATTAACAACTCCAAACCTTGGCCCAAGGTTTGTGGATGCAACAGAGGACACGCCCATTCCCTGAACAGCGCCCATTTGAACCATATTCAGGACTTCAACCTCTCCTCCCAGCATGGAATATGGCTTAAAATCCACATAAATTTTCCCGTTTGTTCTCTTCCAGACTTCATCGCGGATTTCAAAACCTGCCAGGGTCCCCATCAGGCCAGGGGTGGACACATTGGAAACAATGCATTTGTACTTGGCACCCTTGGGATCAAAATCAGGTTTCCATTTGTCAAGGGAGGGTTTTTTCTTTGCGAGAACAGGAGAAGTAAACATAAAGGCTCCAACCATTAAAACAAGCAGTAATAATAAAAGTGTCCGAAGTTTCATACTTAAGTTCCTTTCCTTAAAAAATTATTATCATCTGCAGTGCCAGTAAAATTACCCTGACACTGGTTTCGACTTTTGAAAATTCATAAAATAAAGGCTGTTTCAATTGTTCAAACCAATGGTTTAAATGCCTCTTTCCTGCCCGTATACTGCTCCCGCAACTGGGGTTTCATCAGTTTTCCCGTTGGGTTGCGCGGCACCTGGTCAAAGGAAATTTTCCGGGGCACCTTGTACAGGGAAAGCTTTGATTTTGCAAATTCAATAACATCTTCTTCTGTTAATTTTCTGCCCTCTTTTACCTGAACCACGGCCAGAACAATCTCCACCAGCCGGTCATCTGGATATCCAATACATGCAACATCATCAATATCAGGATGATCCATGAGCGCATCTTCAATTTCCACTGGAAAAATATTTTCACCGCCGCTGGTGATCATATCCTTCATGCGGTCCACTATATAAAAATACCCGTCTTTATCTTTCTTTAATAAATCTCCCGTATAAAGCCAACCATTTTTTAGGGTTTCTTTGGTTTTTTCAGGATTTGAATAATACTCCCTCATCATACGCGGGGTTTTAAATACTAATTCTCCCACCTGATCTGGGCTCAGTTCTTTTCCCAGGGGGTCCACAATTTTTGCTTCAACACCAAAGGTGGGTTTTCCAATGGACCCAGGCTTGAGGAGGACATCTTCCGGATACAGATTAAAAGTCCCGCCGCCGCCGCCTTCGGTGATACCATAAATATTGGAAACAGAACAAGGCAATTTATCAACCAGAAGCTTCATGATATCAAAGGGAACCGGCTGGGCCCCTATTTCCATATATTTCCAGGACGACAGATCATAGGTACTAAGATCTATGTCACCTTTTTCCATGGCATTTAAAATTGCAATGCCAATGGGAACCACAAAAAGCATATCTGTGCATCTTTCAGCAGCAATGGCTTCAATTATCCATCTGGGATCTCTGAAATCCCTGATAATGGTTCCGCAGGCTCCTGTGGCATAAAAGGGCGCCCATAAAAACATGGTGCCGGAATGATACAGAGGCAGGAAAATAAGATAATTGTCATCTTTTTGTACAAAATAAGTCATGCCATTGCCAATGGCTGTGCTGTTCAATGAAAAGTGAGTATGCAGAACAGGCTTTGGTTTTCCTGTGGTGCCCGAGGTAAACATCATGGCAAGGGAGTGGTCCCGGTCAACTTCAACAAGGCTGTCAGAGGTATCTGCATAATCGCAAATTGTCCTGAAATCAATATACTCATCAGGGACATTTTCGCCAACACAGATATAGTGTTTAATGGTGGAAAGCTGATCCTGTACAGGCTGAACCACACCAAGGAATTCAGAACCAAAAATAAACACATCCGGATTGCATACATCTGCCGCATACAGGATATCTGTGCTTTCAAATCTGAAATTCAAGGGCACGACCACAGCTCCCAGACGAATAATGGCATAATAGGTGATCATCCATTCCAGGGAATTGTTCTGAAGATGCATGACAAAATCCCCATGTTTGACCTTTAATTCCTTTGCCAGATAATTTGCAGTCCGATTGATTTCGTCATTGAATTCCTGCCATGTAAAGGAACGCCTGGCCCCGGTTGCCGGGATCCTTTCGATTAAGCAAACCTTATCAGGAATATGTCTTGCATGGATTGAAGCATAACCAGAGTAGTTCAACGATCTCCTCCTTATTATTTTATTATTTATACCCTATAAAACCCTTCTCCCTGTTGATTTTTTTACAGACACCAGGCTGCACTCTGGAGTCAAAAATTTACTTTGTCAAGCCCTTTAAGGCCAAGGATCTCTCTTGCTTCATCAGATGTGGCAGGCAAAAGGCTCATCTCCTTTGCCACGTTTTTAATCATGGTAACCTGGTCAGCACTGGCCTTGGCCATGACACCCTTGCCAGCATAAATGGAATCCTCAAGACCCACCCTGACATTCTGGGCACCCATGGCAATTGCCGTGGTTGTTATGGGGATCTGGAACCTGCCCCCTGCTGCCACGGACCAGGTAAAATTTTCTTCTCCTAAAACTTCTTTGGCTTCATCATGGATAAGCACCAGGTGTTTCACAGAGGGTGTCATCCACCCCACCATGGGACCAAAAACAAATTGAAGGTGAACCGGTGTTTTCACAAGATTTTCTTCCATGAGCCATTTTACATAGGAGACATGGCCCAGTTCATATATTTCAAATTCCGGTTTGGTATCTATTTCCAGAAATGTCTTGGCATAGATGATGTCATCATTAAATGTAGGGCGAAAGGTTACATTTTTACAAAGTTCCAGATACTCTTTTTCCCATTCATTTTTAAATTCTTTAAAACGTCCGGCAATCTGGAAAATACCGAAATTAAAGGGTGCAGGATCAAAGGAACACATTTCCGGTTCCAATTTTTTAATGGGTATGAGTTTTTCTTCTGTGGTCTGGTTCATTCCTCCGCCGGTTGTGGGCAGAAGAACAAGGTTGCACCGTTCCTTGATTTTGGTATGAACCTCCATGAATAGATCCGGGTCAGACACTGGCATGCCGTTCTCGGGATTCCGCACATGTATATGGGCTATGGCTGCTCCGGCTTCCCATGCACGTACAGCATCCTCCACAATCTCATCCGGGGTTATGGGAAGATAATCACTCATGGTGGGGATATGTACGGAGCCTGTAATGGCTGCTGTAATAATGATTTTATTATCCATTATGGTATTCTCCTGTTAAAAAATTCATTCCTCATAAAAAATCCGACAGTTGTACTGGAATTTTTATACCCTGTATTCTTCTTCCAGATCAAGCACAAACATCTTCTTGTCCTTGACATTATCAATGACAAAAGAGGATTTGATAATCTGTATCCCTTCTATCTGGGTAAGTTTCATATTCATGAACTCACCATAAGCCTTAATATCCTTTGCAATAACCTTGAGCATAAAATCATTGGCACCGGCAATCTGGTAACATTCCACTATCTCATCAATCTCAAGAAACCGCTCTTTAATGCAGGCCACGGAAGACAGGCTGCTCAAACTTAATGAAATACTCACCAGGGCCATTATGGAAAACCCTATTTTTTCAGGGTCCACCACAGCCGTAAAATGGGAAATCACCCCTGCATTTTCCAGACGTTTCACCCTCTCATGGGTTGCAGGAGCTGATATACCCACAATTTTTGACAGCTTGGAATTTGTTGTTTTTCCGTTTTCCTGAAGCGTTTTTAAAATCATTTTATCGATTCTATCCAGAACCATTTATGCCCTTTTTAAACAGATTAAATTCAATTTTAAATATAATAAGTACTCACCATCATGGATAGCAAAAATTATAAAAGTAAATGGTTATATTTTTCTTCAATCAATGGCAACAACTCTTTTAAGGTCTGGTCTATTTTATCCACAACCCAGTCGATTTCATCCCGGGTCATCACCGTTGAAAGGATGAACAAGCCCCGGGGAATGGTAAACACTCCTTTATTCAGCAAAGAGAGATGCAGGAGAGTATGCAGCTCCTCTTCAGATTCCAGAACCTGCTCTGCACGGTTAATGGGCTGGTTGTAAAAATGCAGATTCAGCAGGGACCCGATCTGGTTAGACTGGATATTTAATCCATTTGCCTTGAAGCTTTTCAAAAGCCCTGCCTGGAACTGATTTCCCAACTGGTTGATGGCACTCACTGCAGCGTCGTCAAATTTGGATAGTGCTGCAAAGCCAGCCTGCATAACTGTTTCATATCCATTAAATGTACCGGAATGGTACAAGGGGGTTTTTGTATTTTCATGGCAGAAAATATTCATTATCTCTTTTTTCCCGCCAAAAATACCAATGGGAAGACCGCCCCCCACAACTTTACCAACGGTTGTAATATCCGGTACCACATTAAACAGTTTCTGGCATCCGCCTGTATCCACCCGAAAGGAAAAAATTTCATCAAATATCAATAAAACATCATGGGCCTGAGTTATTTTCCGGGCCCTTTGAAGATATCCCTCTTCAGGAAGTACGATCCCCCCTGCCCCCAGAAAGGGCTCCATAATAACGGCAGCAAGTTCGGAAGCATTCTCCTGGACTACTTTTTCAAGGGCATCCCCATCGTTAAAGGGCACCTCTATCATATCCTGGGTCATGCCAGCGGGAATTCCAGCTGTAATCACATTTTTTTTGGTGGAGGCTGCCACGCAGTCATGGGTGCCGTGGAAGCCTCCTGTCATTTTCAAAATCTTGTCCCGCCCGGTAAATGCCCTTGCCGTTCTCATGGCAAAAAGGGTGGCTTCGGTTCCTGAGTTCAGAAACCTTACCCTGTCAAACCCCGGCACCCGTTCACAGAGTAACTTTGCGAGATTATACTGCCCATCTGTGGGGGTTGAATACTGGGAACCCTTTTCAATGCCTTCCTGAACCGCCTTTACCACATCCGGATCTCCATGGCCGTGGACAAGGGCACCATAGGCATTGGTCACATCAAAAAGCCTGTGGCCTTCATGGGTATAGACATGAGCACCCTTTCCATGGGAAATGTGAATGGGATAAGTTTTTCTAAGTTTTTTATTCCTTTGTATGAACGATCAAAAGTTCGCCCAGGGCATCTTCAACCCTTTTCACAAACTCTCCAGATTCGATCCTGGCCTTAAGTTCTTCCATGTGGTCAATATAGACCATGTCATAACCCATGTAGGGAATGGTTTCCCTTACTGCATCATACATGATTTTACCGGCAGGACTCAATTTTTCAATACCACGGAGGTCTGCTGCCTGGGCAGCCGCCCATGAGACCCATGCGAACCCCGGTATCTTCCTTACAAAGGAATGGAGGCAGGCCGGTACTGTGGGCAGAATCCATAAATCTGTCAATTCTCCGGTCACTGACAACCCCCAGGTTCACCATGGAAATACCCAGGCAATCCATTACAAAGGATATGGGCTGGCCATGGAAATGACCGTTATGGATAAAGGTATTATATTCGGTAAAGATCAAGGGATTGTCATTGCTGGAATTAAGTTCCCGCAACAGGACTTCCCGGGCATGTTGTACTGCTTCCTTGGTGGGGCCGACAAATTGAGGGGTACACCGGATGGAATAAGCATCTTCCACAGGTATATCTGCCACTTTAATCCCTTCATGCCTTTTCAGTACTGACTGGAGTTCCAGGGAAAGTTCCTGCTCATCAATTGCCATCTTGGAACCTTCCAGAAGTTTGGTCAGGTTCGTAGCAGTGGCATACTGTCCAGGATGATATTTTTGTTCATGGACCCTTAGATCAAAGGGGTTGGTCCTGCCCATGAGGGTCTCAATGGCAAAAGCCGCAATAATATCTGAATTTTTCAATGTATTTGTGGCTTCGTCAATAACTGTACAGGCAAGTCCAACCATACCGGAAGTGCCGTTAATCAGGGACAAACCTTCTTTTGCATTAAGATACATGAGCTCAACCCCGGCCTTTTCCATGGCTTCTTTACCCGGCATTACCTCGTTGTTTACCCTTGCCTTCCATTCTCCAAAGGCAACGCTGGCAATACACCCAAGGGGTCCAAGATCACCACTTGTGCCCAGGGATCCTTTTCTGGGAACCAGGGGAAAAACATGCTTATTGATCATGTCCACATAGATCCTGAGATTTTTTTCCTTAATTCCTGAATAGCCCCTACAAAGGGAATTAGCCCTTGCGATCATAAACTTCCTAACAAGGGTATCTTCAAAGGGTTTGCCCACCTGGGTGGTAATGCTTCTGACAAGGTTTTTCTGGAAATCATTGTCCCTGTCCTTGGGCAGGAGATGATCCACAAGTCCGCCGCAACTGGTATTCACGCCATAGATGCACCTTTCTTCATTGGCCCATTCATCCACAAGTTTTCTACAGTCCCGGATTTTCGGCCAGTTTTTTTCATCTATCTCAACTTCCATGGATAGATTATTTCCTGCTTCCATCAACTCTTCAATGGTCATTGAATATCCATCAAGAATAAGTTTATTTCCCTTTATCGGCATGATTACCTCCTAATTAATAGAATTAAATTCAAATGTGGTGCATGGGAAATTTAGGTTGCCCGCTCAAATAGAGATCTCAACTAGAGATATTGACCGAACATAAACCAGAATTTAAATTTTCCATTCATACAAAAAAATCAAATTTGAATTTTTTTGTCAAGCACTATTTTTAATTTTATAAAGGAAAATCTGAATTTTATAGAACTATTGAAACCAAAATCAGGAATATTTATTTATTTTATAAACTTTTTTCATGGTCATGCCTTATAAAACCATATCAAATTTTTTTAAAATATTTCCTTGGATTTTGTATAATTATTGTAAAATTTTCAGTCAATCCCATAAATGCTGTCTTGGTGTTGCACGATCCTTTGTAAGGGTAATAAAACAAAAATGGCCTGGTAATCGTTAGATCACCAGGCCATTTATAAGGATTCAGGTAGTAAAAAAGTTGTACTTCTAATTTTATATCAAATTAGAAGTTAATCTGCCATTTAACACCATAGTAAGTAAGTTCGCCCTGGGCAGCTTCATCATAGTCAAATTGACCAA
>NBML01000039.1 GCA_002085465.1 Desulfobacteraceae bacterium 4572_89
GGCAGGTATTGTCCACCACGATCTGCGACCACACATCCTTATGCTGGACGAAAGACAGAAAGTTCACCTTATCGATATGGGGCTTGCATCAAGTGATCTTAAGCCGGACCCCATTGTAGCAGCCGGCCTTGGCCCCCAGGGTAATTTACTCTACCTGGCGCCGGAACTCATCCAGGGCAGGCGCGGAGATCCACGAAGCGATATTTATGCCCTTGGCGTTCTACTCTACCTGGCAATAACCGGCCATCTGCCTTTTACCGAAAAGAGGCAATCTCTACAGAAATGGCTGCAGCAAAAAGAACAGATTACACCTCCGAAAAATTACCGGGCCAGCCTCCCTGTTTCTATAGAACAAGTTGTTCTCAAGGCGATGTCTCACGATATCAATAAACGATATCAATGGATAGAAGATATGTTGGAGGATCTGAGCCATGAGATATCTTGCAATTTACAAAGGGATTCTCTATTTTAACAATTGAAACACCAAATGGAGAATAATCAATGCCTTCAAAAATAGTTAACCTAAGATTCAAATTCATCACAGGGCTTGTGCTGTTTGCGGTAGCTCTAGGTATCTGTATCAGTATTATTATCTACTTTCACTTAAACCATATCATGAAATCGGAAATCAGCCAGCGGTCCAGGATGCTCCTGGCCCAGTCCAACGCTGTTCAAAACTATGTCAAGACCGTATTAAGACCTGAAATGTTCAAAACCCTTCCCCAGGGACGGTTTGTGTTAAAGGCCATGTCTTCCTCATATATTTCAAGAGAAGTGATGGCCCACCTTAATGTAGACGACACATCTGCTTTCCATTACAGGCGGGTTTCCATTAAACCCAGAAATCTTAAATCAACACCCGATAATTTTGAACGCAACCTTATTGCTGTTTTCAACAGGGATAAGGCCCTGAAAACCTGGGAAGATAACACCATGGTGGGAGATCAAGAGTATCATCTGGTGGCAAGGCCGGTTACGTTCAGTGAATCCTGCATGCAATGCCATGGTGATCCTGAGGATGCCCCCAAAGAACTCAAGGATATTTACGGCGATAAAAACGGGTTTCATTACATCGTGGGGGATGTCGGGGGTGTGGTGGTGGCAGGATTTCCCGTGGCTATGATAAAGACGCCTGTAAAAGAAGTTACCCTCCGATATCTGACTCTCTACTTTCTGGGAATCCTAATTTTTGCCGCCTTGATCAGCCTTTTTTTTGACCGGTTGGTCATGAAAAAACTTCATACCCTGTCATTGATCTTTAAAACAAGATTTTCAGGCAGGCAGGAACAGAGCATTATCGACAGGCTAGAGCAAAAAGGAGAAATTGAAGGGCTGATCGAAGGGGTTGATGAACTGGCCGGTTGCCTTTCCAATGCCCGGCATGAACTTGAGGATTATGCCCAGAATCTTGAACTCAAAGTAGAAGACCGGACGAAAGAGCTCAAATTCAAAGCTAAAAAACACCTTGGAGACGTCCGGCTCTTCGTAAAGCTGCTCTCCGGGTTCGGGGGGTCCCTTGATACCCAACAGCTAATTTCAGGTGTCCTTGAAAGCGTGGGAAAGCGCTTTAAAGCAGACCAGATCATTTACCACTGCACAATGGCTTCGGAAAAAGCCTATTCCTGGAAACCCGACACAACAATTTCAAACCTGGATGTTGATATCAAGGAACTCTTATGGAAAGATGACATCCTGATCCGGGAGAACCAATTATATATCCCTATAAAATCCTCTGGGAGTCACTGGGGAATTCTGCGTATCTTCTGGACCAGGACTTTGATACCCGATGATCTGGACCCTGACATCCTCCTGGCCCTGGGTCAGCAGGTAGGGATTCTTATTGAAAATATCCAGGCATTTTCTAATATCCGATTTCAAAACGATATGCTGCAATCCATTTTTGAAGGGATTGCAGATCCCCTGCTGCTAATCGATTCCGACTGCAGGATCATCATTGCAAACAAGGCCAGTAAAAGTATTCTTACAAAAAAGAAGAAAAACAACCAGCAAAAGGAACTCAAAAAATTTCTTTGTATGGAAACCGCTTCCCATGAACCTTACAATATCTTAAAGCAGGTAATCGAAGGAGAAGCCCCTATCAGCAAGGAGATAAAAACCCCGGATGAAAGATATTTCAGTATTGATCTCTACCCATTGCCAAGGCGGGACCAGTCAAGTCTGCGAATTGTTCTGTCTGCCCGGAATATAACTTTGGAAAAACAGATGATCGAACGGATGCAACAGACAGAACGCTTAAGTGCCATTGGGAAAATGGCTGCCGGTATCGCCCATGAGGTCAACAATCCTCTGGGAGTGATCCAGTGTTATACTGATCTTGTCAAAGACGCGGTGGATGACCCTGCAACCCTAGACGATATTGATGTCATTTTAAAACATACCCGAAATGTCCAGACCATTGTCCAAGATCTCCTCAATCTTTCAAGACCCAAACAAGCAATTTCGGGAAAATGCAGTATCAACATGGTCGTCGCCAATATCATTGATGTGTTTAAAACCCAGGCAGTATCAAAGAGGATCATCGTCAAATCAGATCTAAAAGAAAATCTTCCGGACATCAAATGTGATGCCGCCATTTTAGAGCAGATTCTGACCAATCTCTGGCTCAATGCCTTTGACGCCCTTCTGGAATTTGGAGGAAAAATCACTATTTCCACTCAATTGGCGAAAAAAGATCATGTCCTGCTCTGTATTGAAGATAATGGACCGGGCATCCCGGATCATGTTATTTCTCAGATATTTGATCCGTTCTATACCACGAAGGAGGTTGGGAAAGGAACCGGTCTGGGGCTTTCTGTTGTGTACGGGTTTATCAATGAACTTGGCGGCCGTATTGAAGTCGAAAGTGATGAGACCACCATTTTTAACATTTTCTTTCCCGTGGTCAAACCGGGAACAAATATTAAGGATATAGAATGAAGAACTTCTCCATACTGGTTGTTGATGATGACAAGGATTTTCTCAAAGGCATTATCAGGGTCTTGGGAAAAAAATTTACAAAATTTGACATCATCGGCCGATCTTCAGGTGAAAGCGCTGTTACAGCCCTGGAAAAAAATAAAATCGGTGTCATGCTTTCCGATCTTCGCATGCCGGGCATGTCCGGGCATGAACTGCTCGTAAAAGGTCTGGAACTTAACCCCCACCTCTGCGGGATCATGATCACAGGCCATGCCACGATTGAAAATGCTGTCAAGGCCCTTAAAATGGGAGCATGGGATTTTATCACCAAGCCTGTGGAGAGGGAGACACTCTACCATACTGTGGAAAGGGCGATTGATCATTATTCCCTTGCCAGTGAAAACCAGCGTCTCCAGAAAATTATCAAAACCTTGAACGCTGATCAGTCCTTTCACTGGGAGAGCAAAGTCATGAAACAGCTCCAGGAAAAGATCACCGCCATTGCCGTAACAGATTATACCGTCCTGATTACCGGGGAATCCGGATGCGGAAAAGAATATATTGCCACAGCCATTCACAAGCTTTCAAACAGAAAAAATGCGTCCTGCCGTGCATTAAACTGCCCTGCCATCCCTGAGCAACTTCTGGAAAGTGAGCTTTTCGGTCATGTAAAAGGAGCCTTTACAGGGGCTCAAAGGGATCGGGAAGGATTTTTCATGGCAGCAGATAAGGGGACCCTGATCCTTGATGAAATCGGAGACATCACACCGGCTATCCAGGCCAAACTTCTTAAATTCCTGCAGGACAAGGAGGTCAAGCCTGTGGGCTCCAGCACCTCAAAAACAACCGATGTCAGAATCATTGCACTGACCAACCAGGAACTTGAGAAAAAAATCCTTGACCACAGCTTCCGCAAGGATCTGTATTACCGCCTCAATGTGCTCTCCATAAAAGTTCCTCCATTACGGGAAAGAAAAGACGACATTCCCGTCCTGGTTCGGGAATTTATTCTTAAAACCTGCCAGGAAATGAGCATGGAACCCATGGAAATAGATCCTGTAGCCCTGGCTTATCTTGCAAGACAGCCCTGGCCGGGAAATGTTCGGGAGTTGTTAAACTATGTCCGGCGACTGGCTGTTTTCTCAAATGGAAACACCATTGACCTTGCCCTGATCAACCTTGTGGAGGGCAACCTTGAAGAAACACCCGCAATTGTCGGTCCCATTCTTTACAGGGATGCAAAAAAGGAGGTATTGGATATTTTTTCTAAAAATTATCTGACCCGACTTTTTGAAACCACCCGGGGTAATATTTCAAAAACCTCACGAATCAGCGGCCTTGAACGGGCATCCATTCAAAAAATTATCAAACGTCTGGATATGGATATATCCCAATTCAGGCGGTAAGGGTTTACCGGAAGCATTACCTGTTTTCCCAAAAAATCTATGGGAATACGAGTAAACCTTATTGATTTAAATTGATTCCTTCGGCTACTATTGTCAGGGCCGTTTTCTAAATTTATAATGTATGCAAATCAATTCGATTTTTTTCTCTTTTTTCTGGATTTTTTCCTTTGTTTTTCCCAATCCTCATGCTCCTGGATCAGGTCCTGGATGGTTTCCGGCTCATTGGATGCCTGGATAACCAGGGTATATTCTTTTTTACTGACTGGGATAACTTCTATTTGTTTGTTTAAAAAACCCTGGATATCTTCCAGCAGAGTTTGTTCTTCTTTGCTGCAAAAGGAGATGGCCTGGCCCTTCTGGGTTCCCCTGCCTGTTCTTCCCACCCTGTGGACATAATTTTCTTTTTTTTCAGGCAGATCATAATTGATCACAAAATCCACATTGGGGATATCAATACCCCTGGCACTGACATCCGTTGCAATGAGGATCTTTGCCCACCCGTGTTTAAACTGGGCCATCACATCGGTTCTTTGATCCTGATCTTTGTCTCCGTGTATGGTCAAAGATTTTATATTGCCTCTTTTCAGGGCCTTTGCCACACGCTCGGCCCTTACCCTGGTCCTGACAAAGATCATTATCCTGGCATCTTCATTGTCCCGTATGAATTTGCGAAGAAAAAAACGCTTATCATCCATTTCCACAAAAACCACCCCATGGGAAACATTTTTAGCAACAGGATCATCCGGAGAAATCTGGATTCGAATGGCAGAGCTTTTGACCTGGGAAAAGGCAAGTTTCTTTATTTCCTTATTAATGGTGGCGGAAAAAAACAGGGTCTGGTGGCGGTGAATTAATTTCCTTTTCACCGCTTCAATGTCTTTGATAAACCCCTTGTCCAGCATCTGGTCTGCCTCGTCCAGGACCAGGACCCCCACTTTCCTGGTAGCAATCACTCCCTGGCTGATAAGGTCAAACATCCGGCCGGGAGTTGCAATGAGCACATCAATACCGTCTTTAAGCTTTTTGATCTGGGGGTCCTGCTCCACCCCGCCGAATACTGCAAAGGGCTTTACCTTTGTATGGCTGGACAGGGTGTCAAACACATCTCCGATCTGGGCTGCCAGTTCCCTTGTGGGAACCATGATTATGCAATGGATACCAAAGGAACGTTTTGAACTTTTAGCCCTGTGAATCTTATCAATAATGGGAATTGCAAAGGCAGCTGTCTTTCCTGTTCCGGTCTGGGCTATTGCCAGGACATCTTCGCCTTTCATGATGGAAGGAATTGCCTTGAACTGAATATCAGTAGGCCTTTTAAATCCTTCTGAGGCCAGATTTTTCTTGATGGCCGAATCAATATGATATGTCTCAAATTTCATGGGAATAGCTGCCTTTATTATTCATAGTATAAATAAGTTCAACAGACCAAAGTCTTTATTTATTATATATACTATTCCACCATTAATGGCACGCGTTTAACAAACCTGCCATAGCCTTTTTCCCCGACAAATTCCACATGATCATCTTTCCATTGGGAAACTTTTTTACCACGCACATATACTTCAACAGGCATACCCGTCATTTCCATGCCTTCATAGGGTGTATAATCCACATTCATATGAAGTTTTTCCTGGGTAATGGTAAATTTTTGTTCAGGATCAAAAATAACAATATCTGCATCCTTTCCAACCTGGATCTCTCCTTTATCTGCAAGGCCAAACATCTTTGCCGTGCTTGTGGATAAAATATCAACCATTTTTTCAAGGGTAATCCTTCCTTTAACAACACCCTCGGAATGCATGAGCATCAAAAGGGTCTCAATGCCCGGGGCACCATTGGGTATTTTTTTATAATCATCAGTCCCGTTCATATCTTTTTTGCCATTAATATCAAAGGGGCAATGGTCTGTTGCAACAACCTGGACATCCCCCTGGTTTATTCCTTCCCAGAGCGCCCCATTGCTTTCCTTTGTCCTCAATGGAGGAGACATTACATATTTTGCCCCGTTAAACCCTGATTCCTTATATCGTTCTTCATCCAGAAGAAGGTATTGGGGGCAGGTTTCAGCAAAAACATTGATTCCTTTATCCCTTGCTTCTTTCACCCGGGCCAGGCCCTCTTTGGATGAGAGATGGACAATATAGATTCTGGAACCGGTCATTTCCACCATTTTGGCTGCCCTGGATACTGCCTCTTCTTCGGCAATATTGGGACGACTCTTTGCATGGAAATAGGGTGAAAGCTTGCCCTGCTTTTCAAACTCCTCATTTAAATGATCAATAATATGAACATTTTCTGCATGGACCTGGACAAGGCCTCCATGTTTTTTCGTCTGTTTGAGCAGTGTGATCATTGTTGCATCATCCACCCGGAAATCATAGACCATGAAAATTTTAAAACTTGGGGTTCCATATTCATGGATGGCATCCTTGATTTCCTCAATAACCTCCGGTCTTGGATCCATTATGGCAGGGTGAAGGGAATAATCCACAGCAACTTTATCCTTTGCCCAGGATTTTTTTCTTTCAACTGCCTCAAAAATAGATTCCCCTTTCTGCTGTAAATCAAAATCAACCACAGATGTTACCCCGCCGCAGGCTGCCGCAATGGTACCTGTCTCGTAATCATCCTGGGCAAAGGTTCCCATGAAAGGCATTGCCAGGTGGGTATGGGGATCAATGGCACCGGGTAAAACATATTTACCCTCTGCATCAATAATTGTGTCAGCTTTAAAATCCAATTTCTCTCCAAGGGCTTTAATTTTACCCTCTTCAACATATACATCGGCAATATATTTGCCCGTGGAAGTAACAACCAGACCATTTTGTATTAAGAGTGACATCTTATCCTCCTTGCTATGGCAATATAAATTTATAATACTTTCTTTGTGGCAAATGGCTTATATTTTATCTGGGATTCCAAACTTTTATCCATTACGCAGGCATCCTGTCTATTCCATGTTCCAGGCATCTCTGTAAAAGAGATAAGATCGGAAACAGGGCAGACAAAGCTGCAGATCATACAGCTTAAACATTTGTCCTCAATTAAAACAGGTCGCCTTTTTTCCCTATCCCAGTCAAGGGCAAAGCCTCCTGCATCCCTGCATACGGTATAACATTGACCGCACCCCACACATTTTTCAAGATCATATTGGGCCCGGCCCTGTCTTTTCAGGTCAAATTTATCCGTTGTTTTAAGATTAACAAGGGCCTTACCCACAAGGTCCTGAACCCTTGCTATGTCTTTTTCAACCATAAAGTCGGTCAACCCTTCTATCATATCCTCAACAATACCATACCCGTAATGGATGATTCCCGTGGTAACCTGGATGGTGGAAGAACCCAGGAGAATATATTCCAGAGCATCAATCCATGTTTCAATTCCACCGATGCCAGACAGGGGCAGGGAAAGTTCTTCACATTTTGCCATGTCTGAGATAAACCGAAGTCCTATGGGTTTTATGGCAGGACCCGAGGTCCCGCTGACAGAACTGAGTCCAAAAACATTGGGTTTGGGTATCAATAGATCCAGATCAATCTGGGAAATCCCGGAAACCGTGTTGATGGCGGAAATGGCATCAGCCCCGCCCTGTTTGGCATAAAGGGCAGGCTCATTCATGTCTGTAATATTAGGGGTCATTTTTGCAATCACCGGTATGGATACGCAGTCTTTTACAGTGGCTGTAAATTTTTCAATAAGATCAAAGGCCTTGCCCACATGGTGGCCTGCCCCTTCCACTGACATGTGGGGGCATGAAAAATTCAGTTCCAGCATATCCGCACCATTGTCTTCAGATACCTTGGCAAGGTATGCCCATTCATCATTGGAAAAACCCATGATGCTGGAGATAAGCACATGATCCGGATAATTTTTCTTTAAATACAGAAAATCCATTAAATTATCTTTAAGGGGCCTGTCTGAAATCATTTCAACATTCTGAAGACCCACTAGCCTTTTATTACCATACCCATATCCGTTCATTCGTGGAGAAGGGTGAATAATGGGGGTGGTATCTGAATTCAAGGTCTTGAAAACAACACCGCTCCACCCGGCTTCAAAGGACCTGGCTACCATTTCAGCGCTGTTTGATACTGGAGATGATGAAAGAAGAAAGGGATTTTTAAAACTTACACCACAAAAATCAATGGACAGATCAATATCTTTTTTATTCATTTTTACCCCTTCCTATATTCAAATAGCTGTCTATGGCTGCTGCTGCTGTTTTCCCATCCTGAACCGCATTTACCACAAGGGATGGTCCCCTTACGATATCGCCCCCGGCAAAAATTCCCGACTTTGTGGTCTGACAATTATCCAGAGATGCTTTGATCTGTTTTTTCCCATCAATATCAATATTTGGATATAATTTATTTGAATCTTCAAAGGCTTTATTACCAATGGCTTCCACCACAAGATCAATATCAAGAATCCATTCTGAGTCTTTGACCTCAACAGGTGATCTTCTTCGACCGTCCCGGGCCGGGGATAATTCCGTACGAACCAGTTGAATACCCGACACCTTGCCCTTGTCACCTGTGGGGTAAGCCTTGGGCTGGTTAAGTATGAGAAAATGAATATTATTTTCAAGAGATTCCATTCTCTCATCCAATTCCGCGGGCATCTGACCAAAGGATCTTCTGTATACCAGATAAACATCTGAAGCCCCAAGGCTTGCCGCATACCCGGCACAATCCATGGCCACAGATCCGCCGCCGATAACAGCCACTTTTTTATTTTTGACCTGGTTTTGTATTTTATCAAGTCCGCTGGTGTGGGGGCTGGACAAAAACTCCACTGAATTATAAACCCCTTCAGGTTTCTCTTTTAAAATGCTGGCTGCATCCCAGAGCCCTGTGGCGATAAAAACAGCTGCAAAACCTTTATTAAGAAGTTCTTCAGCCTCTCCCTCCTCTTTGATGGGGTGGCTGCATTTAAATTCAACCCCCAGATGGATGATGTCTTCCATCTCTTTTTTCAGATACTCCTTACTGAATCTATAGGAAGGAACCCCATAACGCAAAACCCCTCCGGGTTCGTCCATTTTTTCAAAAATCGTGGGTTTATAACCTTTTCTGGCAAGCTCAGCAGCGCAACTCAGGCCTGCAGGGCCAGATCCGATGATGGCCACTGGTTCAAGAACAGGTTCCGGCTTTTCAAACACCTGGAATCCAATTTCATTGCCATACCTGACCAGAAACTCCTGAATTTTGCCAATCTGTATGGGCCGGTCAAGCAGGGCACTTGCACATTCCTTTTCGCATAGTCTTGAGGTGGGGCATAAAATACCGCAGGCACCGCCCAGGATATTGTTTTCCTTTATGGTACGAATTGCACCTTTTATGTTCTGCATCTTAAATTTTTTAATAAATTTTCCAGGATCTGTGTTAGCTGGACAACCCTGGGAACAAGGTGCATCATGGCAGAGAAGACATCGATCCGCTTCTGCCAGAGCCTGACTAAAATCATACCTTTTACTCATAAACGACTCCTTACATAGAACGAAATTACTGAAAACCGAAAAAAACAACAACAATATTTATAACTTCCTTATCTGCAATGGTCAATGGTTTATCTTGCTGCAAATAACAGGACGGATTTTGTGACAAAAGAAAATTGCTTGACTTTGAATTTATTTTTTTTAATAGTAATTTTCAAAATTACGGGATTATTAAAACAAAGGCTCCACAAGGAGGTTGTCATGTCAAGAATTGTTAAATGTGCTCACATTCAAATGTCAAACGCTCTGTCTGAAGGAAGTGTCAGTCAAATAAAAGAAGCCATGATTGAAAAACATATCCCCATGGTAAAAGAAGCAGGGGAAAAAGGTGTAAATATTTTATGCCTCCAGGAAATTTTTTATGGTCCTTATTTCTGTTGTGAACAGGATATAAAATGGTACCAGTCTGCAGAAAAAGTGCCTGGCCCCACAACAAAGAGATTCAGTGAGTATGCAAAAAAATATAAAATGGTCATTATTTTACCGGTGTACGAAGTTGCGATAGATGGTGTTTATTATAATACAGCTGCGGTGATTGATGCCAATGGGGAATATCTTGGTAAATTCAGAAAGGTTCAAATACCCCATACCTGGCCGGGATTCTGGGAAAAATTTTATTTTAAACCCGGCAACCTTGGATTCCCGGTGTTTGAAACTGAATATGGGAAAATCGGTATTTATATCTGTTACGATCGCCATTTTCCTGAATGTGCACGAATTCTGGCTTTGAAAGGGGCTGAAATTCTGTTCAATCCTTCTGCCACAACAACTGGAAAATCACAATACCTCTGGGAGCTTGAACAGCCTGCCCAGGCAGTAGCAAACGGGGTTTTTATTGGTGCCAATAACCGTGTGGGCCTGGAAAAACCATGGGAGTTTGGTGAATTTTACGGGTCCAGCTATTTTGTTGATCCAAAGGGCCAGATTATTGTAAAGGGAAGTGCGGATAAAGATGAACTTGTTGTTGCAGATCTGGACCTTGAAATGATTCGTGAAGTCAGAGACGGCTGGCAGTTTTTCAGAGACAGAAGACCTGAAATGTATGAAGATATCAGCAGACATCTTCCATAAATAAAGGAGGTATCCTCTGTAAAAAACTGTTGGCTGAAAACACATATAAACCCCATAATGTAAAGAAGGAGATTGTATGAGCGGACAAGAAGCAAATGGAACCAAGAAAGGATGGATTTTATACCCCATCGGCAGTAAACCTAAATGGCCTCTGGCAATACTGCTTGGGCTTCAGCAATACTTAACCATGTTCGGTGCAACTGTATTAATTCCTTTCATTATTGGTGGAGCCATCGGCATGCCGCCGGACAAACTTGCTTTGTTAATCTCAACCATGTTTTTTGCGTCTGGAATATGTACCCTTATTCAGCAATCACCTCTTGGAAACCGGCTTCCTGTAATCCAGGGCGGCACATTTTCATTTTTAGGACCAGCCTTTGCCATCATCGGCATGGTTGCCGGAAAAAAACTGACAGGCGTGGATGTCTGGCAGATACAGATGCAGGAATTGGCAGCAGCAGTAATGATCGCCTCCCTTTTTGAAATCATTCTTGGATATACGGGAATTCTTGGCAAGATTAAAAATATCATCAGCCCCATTGTTATCGGTCCAACCATCGCCATGATCGGTCTTGCGCTATTTTCCATTGGAGCGCCCTGGATGGCTACCAACTGGCTGATATCCCTGATTACCCTGATTGCACTCATTATATACTCCCAGGTGTTTTCTTTAAAATCCAAGGCATTTATGATGTTTCCAGTTCTCCTGGCCATACTCACCGGCTGGCTGGCTGCCTTGCTGGGTACTGTAACTGGAATGATTTCTCCTGAGAATGCAGCCTATTTCCTGGTTCAGCTTTGCACCCATGATGCCTTTTAAATGGGGATTCCCAGATTTCAGCAGTGCCACCCTGTGGGCCGGCGCCATTGGAATGCTGGCAGGATACCTTGCCTCCATGGTGGAATCCATTGGTGATTATTATGCCTGTGCCAGAATTTCAGAAGCGCCCGTGCCTACAGAACGAATGATATCCAGGGGCCTGGGTGCGGAAGGACTTGGCTGTCTGGTTGCCGGGATTCTCCAGACTGGAAACGGAACCACTACTTATTCTGAAAACATCGGTTCCATCGGACTGACAAGGGTTGCAAGCCGGCGCGTCATCATAGCAGGCGCAATTGCCATGCTGATTATTCCCATCTGCGGAAAATTTGGTGCCAGCCTTGCCACCCTGCCCAAACCCGTTGTGGGTGCCATGTTTGTGGGCCTTTTCGGAATGATTGCCTCAGTAGGGCTGTCCAACCTTCAACTCGTAAATCTCAACAATTCCAGAAACCTTTTTATCATTGGCCTTGCTTTTTTCTGCGGATTAAGTGTTCCCTATCATTTTAACCCAATGCTCTCGGCAGCTGCTGTACCCATTGCCTGGGGAGCAGCTGGATCATTTGTCAACACCCTGGGTAATATTTTCCAGGCCCTGCTGACCACTGGAATGGCGGTGACCGCAATCATAGCAATCATTCTGGATAATTTTTTACCCGGTGCCACAAGGGCGGAAAGAGGCCTGGAAGCCTGGGAAAAAGATGCAACAGAAGAGGCATGGATTGAAGCTGAAGAACAATGGGCAAACATGAAAGAAGGCGAAACCCGGCCTGTATAAACTGCCCCGATCATTATCATTAATCCATAAACCAGATGAAAGTTATGGGAGAAAACTCCCATAACTTTCATCTTTATTTTAGGACCGCAAAGTTTATAATTTGAAAAAACTGCTTGCCTTTTGCTTCATCTGCGACCTTAGACAGTTTGCATCTATGGCATTCAAGGTTTGATTTGCATGGAATTTCTACAACAATACTACATTGTCATCATCGGCTGCCTTTTTTTATGTGTTTTTGGCGCCATGACCTGGCTTACCCATAAAGAAAAAAAATGGGTAAAAAACAATTATAAAAAACAAGATATTATTGCACTGGGATTTGGTGTCATCTGTTATGGACTGTCTTCAGATCATGGAGAGCCCAAACACTATAAAGGATTTTTATTGATACACAGACACGGACTTTTGTTTAAAGGCCGATTTTCAAATATAAAATTTGATGTGCCGGGAAAGTCCATTCAAAAAGTCTTTCATGGAGATTCCCATAAAGGTACCAGGCTTTATCGTTCTGCTGTAATGGTGGATTTTTTATCCCCAATGAAGATCCAAGAGACTAAAACCCAGGATGCTAAGATAATGGATACAATTGCTTTTAAATTGTCCTATCCTCCCCAATGGATTAAAATTATCGGAAAAGCATTTATTAAAAAATAGAGGCAGACAAATGGAAAAAAACAAATTAAGAGTAAATGGAAAAAGACTTCAAAATACCCTGGAAGAAATGGCAAAAATTGGTGCAACACCCAATGGTGGTGTCCAGCGTCTGGCCCTGTCAGATGAAGACAGGCAGGCCAGGGACCTGTTTATCTCATGGCTGAAGGATCTTGATCTTGAGATCCGCATAGATGAAATGGGTAATGTTTTTGGAACCCGTAAAGGTGAAAACAATGATCTTGCTCCTGTAATGAGCGGCTCCCACATTGATTCCCAGCCCAAAGGCGGAAAATTTGATGGTATTCTAGGCGTTATGGGGCCCCTTGAAGTGATGCGTGTTCTCCATGAAAACAATATAAAAACCCGGAGACCCGTCACCATTGTTGCCTGGACCAATGAAGAGGGAACAAGATTTGCACCGGCAATGATGTGTTCCGGTGTATGGGCAGGGGCTCTTGAAAAAAAATGGGTCTATGACAGAACCGATATCAATGGCCTGCGTTTTGAAGATGAACTGATCCGCATCGGGTATAAGGGCGAGAAACCAGCTGAAAAATCCGATGTCCATGCCTATTATGAATACCATATTGAGCAGGGCCCCATCCTTGAAAAACAGGGCATTACCATTGGCGCTCCCAAGGGTATTGTCTGTCTTCACTGGTATGATATTTTTCTTGAGGGGGAAGCCAACCAGGTGGGACCCACCCCCATGGAGGGCCGTCACGATGCCCTGTGCGCAGCAGCGGAAATGATCCTGAAAGTTAATGAACTTCCCGGCCGCATGAATGGGAACCTGGTGGCAACCGTGGGAGAGATTCAAAATGAACCCAATTCCAGGAATATAATCCCGGACAAGGTTCATTTTACTGTGGATATACGTTCCTGGGATGATGACCTGGCCCTGGAGGCATGGGATCTTGTTAAAAAAGATTTCCAGGAAATAGCCCTCCAGAGAGGCTGCCCCATTCGCATAGAAGAGACCTGGAGGGTGGAGCATTCTCCCTTTGATAAAAAACTTGTGAACAACATTTTAGAAACAGCAGATAACCTGGGATATTCCTCTCTTCACATGGTCTCTGGTGCCGGGCACGATGCCAGTTATATGAATCAGATTGCACCCACTGCCATGATATTTGTTCCCAGTATCGGAGGTCGCAGCCATGTGGAGATTGAAAATACAACCTGGGAAGATTGTGAAGCAGGAGCCAATGTATTGCTGCACAGCATGTTGAACTCTGCCTTGGAATAGTGATAGATTTGGAATAGAAATAAATTTGGAATAGATAGACTTGGAATTGTAATCTGCGTACCTGGTGCGCTCCAACTCTTTCTTTCAAATTTTACGGCAAAAGGCTGGCAAGATAAAAGACAATGGGAATAATAAAAATGCTGAGGATGCTGGAAGTCAATATAAGGCTTCCGGCAAACCCTGCATTAATGCCATATCGCAGGGGCAGTACAACGGAAAAAACAGCCGAAGGCAGGGATGAGGCCACCAGGATCACTGTTCTTTCCATGCCCTTGATGTTCAGGAGTTCCGTTGCCAGCCATCCAGCCAGAAACCCGAAAACAAAACGAAATATCAGACCGGACAGCAGGTGAATATCGGCGATGATCTTTCTCTTTCTCAGGGAACAGCCCAGGGCAAAGGTTGCCAGAGCAGGAGCTCCAGCTCCGCAATACCCAAGGGCTTCTATGATATTCACTGGAACTGGAATTTCCAGGTGTTTGAACAGAAAACCCGTAAAAATCGCCCAGAGCAGGGGAGACTTTACCATTTCCCTGATTCCCACCAGGGTAAAACCTCCTGTGACAATGACAATTCCAATGGTGAGTATATAAAAGGTCTGGAGCTGGTCATAGATGACAATATAATTCATTGCTGCGAATCCACCCCAGAGCTTCATCAGGGGAATTCCCAGGAACCCGGAATTCATAAAGAGGATAGGGGGTGAAAAAGCTTTGAAATCCAAATTGAACAATCCACAGTAGACCAGAGATAAAACAAACAAAGATACCAGTACAATACTGACAACCCCGAAAAGTTTCAGGGTCTGGCCCAGGTTGATGTCAGAGGTGTAGAGAGAATAAAATATCAAGACAGGCATGAAAAAATCCGTAACAATCCTGATCAGTGTATCCTCAGACAGGGAATAAAACCTGGATAAAAAATATCCGCCCAATGCCAGGAAAATAAGGGGAAGGAGTATTAAAAAAGAATCAATAATCATTGCTAACCTTCCATCCTTTTTCCCTGGTTGCCGTCGGGTTCTGGGATTTCAGGGGAGGGGAACCGGGCTTTTCTCTCAACGACATTTAGATTCAAATGGCTGCGCATATATTTTTCAGAAGCATCTTCAAAGGGTTGAAAATCCCAGGGTGTAACCCTGCCTTTTCTCATGGATCTGTCAACCAGTCTTCTGCGCTGCTGATTCGCCACCACCTGCTCCCGGAGAGCTTTTGTATCCCATTTTTCCATTACCAGGTCATGGAAAGTCCTGCGCACTGCCTCATACTCTGACTCTCCTGCAAGGTTTTTCCTTTCATTGGGGTCATTTTCCAGATCATAGAGCTGTTCCGGATCAGCATCACAATAAATATATTTATATCTGCCCTGCCTGAGCATAATTATGGGGGAAATTGCCCCTTCACAGAGTATTTCACCACAAACCATTGCTTTTTTATCTTCATTTTCACCGTTCAAAAGGGGCACCAGGCTTTTCCCGTCAATGGGGTCGGCATACTCCACGGGTCTGGCATGGGAACTTATTTCTACAAGGGTGGGAAGAAGATCCACAAGGGAAACATGCTGTTTTACTCTTCTATTCGAAAATCTGCCGGGTGCAGAAATAATCATGGGAACCCGGGAAGCCCATTCAAAATAGGACATTTTATACCATAATCCGCGCTCTCCAAGCATATCTCCATGGTCTGAAGTGATCACTATTATTGTATCATCTGCAAGACCATTTTTCTCCAGGGCATCCATAAGATTTCCCACTTTATCATCAACATAAGAAATTTCACTGTAATATGCATGGCGGGAATTTCGTACCCGCTCCCGGGTTTGTTCATATTCTCCCATTGCGCTGACATGGTAGAGGGAATTTGATCAACTTGGGGCATATCAATTTCATCAGGATCATACCTGTCCCAGTATTCCTTTGTAGCGGCAAAGGGGTCATGGGGGTGGGTAAAGGAAGCCAGCAGAAAAAAGGGGCGTTCATCATCACTGCGGGCAATTTCATTGATTTTACGAACAGAGTTATAGGCAACCTCTTCATCAAAATCGATCTGGTTGCTTGTAACGCATTGGCCGGATTGAACAACACTCAGCATATTGTGATACCAGGTGGGGCGTCTTTCAAAATTGTCCCAGTCAGGGGTCCAGCCGAAATCTCCGGGATATATATCAGTTGTCAGCCTGTCCTCAAAGCCATGACGCTGATCCGCTCCCACAAAATGCATTTTACCGGAAAGACAGGTGTAGTACCCATTGTCCCGCAGATAATGGGCCATTGTCGGAACATCTTCAGGGAAAAGGCTTGAATTGTCATAGGTACCAATGCGGGAAACCAGCTGGCCTGACATCATGGAAGAACGGGACGGAGCGCATAAAGGGCTGTTGCAATAAGCATTTTCAAAAACAACCCCTTCATCAGCAATCTTTGAAATATTGGGTGCCTTTACAACGGGATGCCCGTAACAGGGCAGGGCAGGTGCTGCCATTTGATCGAACATAATAAAAAGAATGTTCGGCTGTTTTTGACTCATGGCTTATCTCCTTATATTTACTACTCTCTCAAATGGATAAAACATAATATAAAGGTCAGGCATTTAATATTTATCCTGACAAATATTTATTTACCACAGCATTTTTTATACTTAATACCACTTCCGCAGAAACAAGGGTCATTTCGCCCTAATTTCCGGGTTTTGTCAAGCAGTCTCAATTTTTTTTGGCTCAATTTTTTCAAGCGCTGCTCTTTGTGGATTTGTTCTTTTTGACGTTGTTGTTTAATTTTTTCAGATAGTTTTTCAAATCGATCATTTGTGTGATTAAAAAATTCTTCCCATCCAGGACAGAGCCAGCTCAGGTTCCCTGGTAAATTCCCCGAGTATGTTCTGTTTTTCAAACAGTCTCCACCGCATAACTCAAGGTAATCACAGCCAGTACATTTTTCATTCCAGCGTTTTTTTTGTGCTCCAAAATCCAGATATGCAGGAGAGTCAATCATCTCTTCCCAGGAATTTTCCATGATATTTCCCAGTTTCAAGGGTTTTTCTACAAAAAAATCACAAGGATAAATATCTCCGTTATATTCAACAACAAAATATTGACAACAATTATCTCCCATGACACAGACATCCTTTATCTTGTCAACCTTTTGGGAAAGAATGGAATCAAAATTCCGTATTGATATTGAAAGAGTATCCCTGGGATACCAGGAATCAAAAACACTGCAGAGGAAACTCCCCCATTCCGCCCCGGTCACTGCATAGGGCATCAGGTTTCCTTTCCCGTCAAATTCAACACATGGTATATACTGATGGTAGAAAAAATTCTTTTTTTTCAAGTATTCATACACTTCTGGACCATGGTCAATATTTGCCTGGCTTACCAGGGTAAGGATATTAAACTGAACCTGATATTTTTTTAAAATTTCAATTCCTTTGATCACATCTTTGTGTGTGGGTTTTCCCCTGTCCGTTCTCCTGTATTGATTGTGGATTTTCCCAGGCCCGTCAAGGCTGCACCCCACAAGAAATTTATACCTGGCAAACAATGCTGCCATCTTATCAGTAATAAGGGTGGCATTGGTCTGAACAGAATTGAATATTCCTGCTCCGAAAGAACCGTATTTTTTCTGAAATTCAATGGCTTTGGAAAAGAAATCAACCCCCATGAGTGTGGGCTCTCCACCCTGCCAGCAGATCGAATATCCAGGCTGTTTTGTTTCCATATATGTTTTTATAACCCGCTCAAGTATGGGGTCAGACATCCTGTGTTTCTTTGTCCCGGGATAAAGACCGCTGCGGGATAGATAAAAACAATATTCACAGCCTATATTGCAGTCTGCAGAAGCCGGTTTTACAAGAAGAGAAAAGGGTTTCATGTGATTTTCCTCAGGTTTTACAGGGGTGTGTATATGAATGCCTCAATGCCAAAGCTGCTCTTTTAAAGGATTATCCATCCTTGACGATACCCTGCTACAAAATCCAATACACATTGTCAATGAATATTTTTTTACTTTTTATTTGACAGATGGGGTTTTTCATACCAGATTAATTCATGGCAACTCTTAGGACAAAGGAAAATATAATGATCTCTTTTGAATCTGTCAGCCTTGATATTGACAACTCCCAGATTTTTTCCGATCTAAACCTTTGTGTGGGAAAAAACGAAAAACTTTTAATCCAGGGCAGATCCGGTATAGGGAAAACAACTTTGTTCCGGCTGATCCTTGGGTTTGATCAACCCCGGTCCGGGCAGATAAAAGTGAATGGTCAGCCTCTTGATAAAGCGCATATAAACCAGATCCGGCAGCAAATATTCTATCTGAGCCAGGATATTGACCTGAAGGATGAAGTAATAATCAGACTTGTTACAGATATTCTGGAATTCAATTCCCCCAGAAAAGCACCCCTGGAAAAGATGAACCGTTTTTTGACACTCCTGGAACTGCCTTCAGGTATCCTTCAGAAAAAAACCAGGGATATTTCCGGCGGGGAACGCCAGCGCCTGGGTCTTTTAATCGGTTTTTTGCTGGACCGGCCAATCTGGCTTCTGGATGAGCCCACTTCCGCCCTGGATGATGCAATGAAAGAAAAAATATCTTCCCATATTCTGTCACTGGATAAAACCATAGTCATTATTTCCCATGACCCTGTCTGGAAAAATAATTCCATTATTAAAATCAAAAGGTGGTCATAAAATGGGTGCCCAGGATCTGAGCATATTTTCCCTTGGTATATTGTTTGTATTTCTTTTACCCATATTGTATATCAGCCGGCATTTAAAATTTGGAATCAATAAACCCATCATATTCAGCATGGGAAGAATGTGCCTGCAGCTGGGCTTTGTAGGGCTCTATCTTGAATTTTTATTCAAGCTGGATTCCCCCTGGCTCAATGGGGTTTATCTGATGATGATGATATCCATTGCCTGTTATTCCATATTAAAATCCAGCCGCTTGAAGATTGTGCTTTTCTTTAAGCCCCTTTTTCTTGCTTTACTCATTCCCTTTGCCATAATCCTGCTTTTTTTTAATGGTGTGGTGGTTCATATTGACAATTTGTTTGAAGCCAAATACCTTATTCCCATAGGCGGTATGCTGCTGGGGAATAGTCTTCGCAGCATCATCATCGGACTTACTAATTTTTATTCTGGTTTGCAGAAAAACGAAAAAGAATACCTGTATTCTCTCAGCCTTTTCAACAACCGGATACAGGCTCTGAAGCCCTGGTTCAGGGAAAGCATTGTAGCTGCCATTACTCCCACGCTGGCATCCATGGCCACCATCGGGCTCGTATCTCTGCCAGGAATGATGACCGGTCAGATCCTGGGGGGCTCCATTCCCATTGTAGCCATCAAATACCAGATTGCCATCATGGTTTGTATTTTTTATACAGAATACTTCAGTGTTATCTTATCCATTCTCTTTTCATTAAAAATGGGATTCAATGACCTGGATGTACTGAATACAAATATTTTTGCAAAAACTAACTTACATAATCAGGGAAAAAAATTTTAAACCAAGTTTTTGAGAAAAAGGAAAAAAAAGCACTGGGATCGAGAGATGATATTGAAATCCGCAGACATTTAATCCAGCCTGGGGCAAGATACAAAATAACAGAGAAAGCACAGCCCTGCAGCTTCTGTATTTTCTCTTGACTCTTTTTGCCGAAATGGATAGCTTTGTTTTTTTATTTCAGGTGCCTTGCATTTAGTTTCACGTGGAACTAAACAAAAACCCCTGGTTACAATCCAATTACGCTTCACGTGAAACTTTATTAGGGGCACCTGGTGATAACAAAAAAATTTAAGCTTTGGCAATCAGAAATTGAATTAAAACTTATTAAATAAATTTAGGAGTGCAAAACAATGAAAGGGTATGTCCAGGTTTATACTGGCAATGGCAAAGGAAAAACCACGGCAAGCTTAGGGCTTGCCATAAGGGCTGCCGGGGCTGATCTCAAAGTCTATATAGCACAATTTCTGAAGAAAGGTGATTATTCAGAAATCAAATCATTGTCCAGGTTTGATAATATAACCGTTGAACAATATGGCATGGGAAAATTTATCCGGAGCAATCCTTCTGAAGAAGATATGGCAGCCGGAGCCAGGGGGTATAAAAAAGTATGTGAAATCTTAAAGCAGAACAAACATGACCTTGTTATTGTTGAAGAGGGAAATGTTGCATTCATGTGCAACATTTTTTCCGAAGCTGATTTGCTGGCATTAATTGACATGAAACCTGAAAATGTTGAATTGGTTATCACAGGCAGGGGAGCACCCCAGTCCCTCCTGGACAGGGCAGACCTGGTAACAGAAATGAAAGAGATCAAGCATTACTATAAACAGGGTGTTACGGCCCGGGTTGGAATAGAAAAATGAAAAAAAATATTGCTGTCCTTGGCACGGGCTCAGATGTAGGTAAAAGTATTATTGCAGCAGGAGTCTGCCGAAGCCTTGCGGACAGAGGAATAAAGGTGGCTCCCTTTAAGTCCCAGAACATGTCCAATAATTCAGGAATTACCCCCGAAGGACTTGAAATGGGAAGAGCACAAATTGTACAGGCGGAAGCGGCAAGGATTCATCCCCAGGTGGATATGAACCCGATCCTGCTTAAGCCCACCGGAGAAAAGCAGTCCCAGGTTATATTAAACGGCCTTGTCCATGACAACCAGACGGCTATGGATTATCATCACAGCAAAGAATTTTATTATAAAGAAGCATGCTCCGCCTTTGACCGACTGTCTGAGAAGTATGACAGGATTGTGCTGGAAGGAGCTGGTTCCTGTGCAGAGGTTAATCTCATGCCCAGTGATATTGTCAATTTTGCCATGGCCGAGTATGCAGAGGCCAATGTAGTCCTGGTCGCTGATATTCACAGGGGAGGTGTGTTCGCCCAGCTGGTGGGAACCCTTGAATGCCTGCCCCCATCTAGCAGAAAAAGGATAAAAGGGTTTATAATCAACCGGTTCAGGGGAGATATTGCCCTGTTCAAGGATGGTGTTGAGTGGATAGAAAAAAAAACCAAAAAAAAAGTATTTGGAGTACTTCCCTGGTACTCCCATTTTAAAATTGATGCTGAAGACTCTGTTGAAATCGAAGAGTGCGGCAATATCCACACTCTGGACCAGAAAACACCGGCTGTTGCAGTGATACGCCTGCCCCATATTGCTAATTTTACAGATTTTCGTGCCCTTTCAGAAATTAAAGGCCTTCAAACCATATTTATTGATTCCCCTCAAAATTTATCCAGGTTTAAGGCAATTATTATTCCAGGCTCCAAAAACACCAGGGCAGATCTTGACTGGTTAAAAGCAAAATTTGAATCTCCTTTAAAAGAATTTCACAGGGGAAAAGGACATATCCTTGGTATTTGCGGTGGATATCAGATGTTGGGAACAATTGTAGAGGACCCCCTTGGACTTGAGGGCAAACCAGGCAATACAGAAGGTCTTGGCCTTCTGCCGGTAAAAACCTTGCTCAAGGCGCCAAAAACAACTACTGTAAGCGAATTTGAATGGGAAGGAAGAAAAGGCAAAGGATATGAAATACACATGGGGTTTACCGAACTTTTTTCAGGCACTCCATTCCTATGTGTCTCTTCCAGGAACACATTGGCATGTGATGAACCTGAAGGATGTTTATCCAACGACGAACTGGTGGCAGGCACCTATGTCCACGGTTTTTTCGATTATCCCTCCATTTCATTAAAATGGCTGACCATGATCGGCCTGCCCCACCTCGTGATTGAGGAAGAAAATCATACCTCAAAAAAAGAAAAAGACTATGATCTGTTAAAAATCCATTTTGAGAAATATATTGATCTTGAAACATTATATTAACACACAAGCAAGGGTTATTATTTACTTTATGGAATAAATTATTTATCCTTACACATAAAGAATTTTAATTAAATAATATAGGAAATTGCATTTAGGTTTTAGCTGACGGCCAGCTGCAAACGTCTAAAAAGCTCGCGCGATAGTGCGGCAATTTAATCTTCTGGAAAGAACCAACAGTGAACCATACAAATAATATTCCCAGCCTTGGAAAGCTTGCTTTGCAATACGGAACCATCACCAAAGACCAATACCAACACCTTTCTGCATTGCACGCCCTGAAACAAGAAGAAAATAATCCCATGGATTATGATCAGCTTCTTTTAAAGCAGAACTTTGCAACCCGGTATCAAATCGGACTTTTGGTTCTGATACAGGAATACCATATCATTAAAAAACATGGAGAAGAATTTGGAAAGATTGCCATAGCAAGGGGATTTGCGACAAAGATTGATGTCCAGAAAGCTTTGGAACTTCAAAAAAAGGAGTTTAAAAGAGCCAGGATCAAAAAACTCATCGGGGACATTCTGGTGGAATCCAGGGTTTTAACAAACAAACAGAAAAACAGGATATTAAAAGAACAAACTCTGATTGAACAAAGAGCAGACAAAATTTTTTCCTCTGATCAAAAAAAACGTGAAGCAGGGAATAACAAAAGCAAAAACCTGACTGATGATTCAGACCTGACTGACTATGAACGGGACTTTTTACGGATAAAAGTGCTGGACAAAGAATTTGCAGCAGAGGTAATTGAAAAAGGTCTGGCATCGGAACGGGAAATATTCATTGCCCAGAAAGTTCAGGAAGAAGAATTTGAAAAAAAAGACTCCATTAAAATACTGGGCGATATTATGGTAAGTATGGCTTTTATCACTGAAGAACAAAAAAATATCATCCTTGTGGAGCAGGGCAGATCCCATGAAAGCCAATCCAGCAATGAAGAAGATCAGATCCTGGTGATTCCCAGTATAGACAATATGGAAGCAAGGGTAAAAATCCATAAAGATTTCCTGCCCCTAACCACCATCTCCAAAGTAAAAACCGCATTAAAATCCTTTGGAGTTACCCATGGAATATACCCGGATGCCCTTCTCCAGGGGTTTCTGGATATGGGTAATCTTGAATTTATCGCGGCAAGGCCTGATTATTTCTCTGATCTGAAAAAGAATAGAAACGTTGTTTATCATTTGGAAACCAATGGTACGGAACAAGGAGAAAAAAAGAAGGGCGAAATCCTTGCTGAGGAAGATAAAACCCAGAACTATCTGGTCACCAGGAATATCAAGGGCAGGGAAACCAAAATAAACACCAGTAAGGATTTTAGTTATCGCAGGGGAAGCGGTACCAGATTTTCCCATGATGGTTCAAACATCCTGGCAGCGAAAACAGGACAGGTCACATTGTCCATTGAGAATAAATTATTTATCCATCCCATGATTCATGTCCTTGAAGATGCAGACCTGAGATATGGCCCCCTTGAACCCTGGGCAAATCTCAATATTTCCGGTGTACTTACCGGCGCCTATCCAATAACTGCAGGAAGTATAAAAGCAAGGGAGATCAGGGGAGCCAGGATAGAAACTTTGGGAGAGATCCGTACCAATGTGGGCATTACAGATACCACTATACGGTCCCAGGGAGATATCCATGCCCGATATCTGCATAATTGCAGGATAGAGACATTTGGGAATATCTACATAGAAAATGAAATTTTCGATTCTATAATTTTTTCCAGTGGGAAAATTGACTCTCCGGGATGCAGGATAATTTCATCCAGCATTTTTGCCAAAAAAGGGGTCAGGTTAGCCGGGGCCGGCAGTAAAAAAACAAAACCATGTATGATAACCGCAGGTGGAGAACATCATATTCTTGAACTTTCAAAATCAATTTATAAAGAGATTGAACAGATTACAAAAAAACTTGAATCCTTAAAAGAAGAAATGGATGAACAGGAACACCTTTCCCAAAAAACATTTCAAAAAATGGTTGAGTTAAAAATTTTTCATGACCGCGCAAAAAATAAAAAAGAAATTCTGGGAAAAGAATTTCAAAAAAAAAAAGACCATGTTAAAAAAGAAAAATTAAAAAATATTGTCAAACTTATTTCAAACTTTGAAACAAGAATGGAAAAATCAATTACGTCTCTAAAAGAATTAAATTCAACAAAAAAACATTACGACAATAAAAAAAATAAACTTGAAATCAAAATAAATTCCCTTACACCAAAAATCAAAAAGCAAACACAGAGTCTTGAACAAAATTTATTTTTATTTTTCGACTGGACTCGATACCAAAAAAATATTCCTGAAATTGAAATAAAAGGAAAAACATTTCAAGGCACAAAGATGAATGGCGTTTTTTCTTCCATTGAAATTGAATCTGATCAGGAAAAATTTTCAGTCATGGAAATCACAGATCAGAAAGGTAATTTTAAAATGGAAGTTTTACAAAATGAATAAAAATTTGATTCAATTAGTGAAAGATAAAAGGAGTCACATGCCAATCATTACCTTTAACGCATTTTCATTTTTGCAAAAAAAATTAAAGGCAAAAAACCTGGAGTATTCCAATGTTAAATTATCCATCCAGGAGGGAACAACTGCCAGAGAGCTGATTTCCCGTATGCACCTGTCCAGGGAAGAGGTGGAAGTGGTATTTATAAACGGCCGGGTAGGGACCCTGGAAACAAGGCTTCAGGACCAGGACCGGGTGGCTTTTGTTCCACATGGAACACCTGGGCCTTACAGGGTTTTGCTTGGTTTTACGAATAAAACAGATGAATGAATCAGAAACAAACCAGATCAGGGCGTTTATTGCCTTGTCTCTGCCTGGGCATGTACAACAGGTTCTGGAAGAGATTCAGGTGCTATTGAGGTCCAGGGGGATAAAAGCATCCTGGACCAAACCTGGAACTTTTCATCTGACCCTGAAGTTCCTGGGAAATGTTCAAGCTCTTGATTCCCTGGTATCAGCCATGAACAATTCAGTTAAAGGTTTTTCTTCATTTCAATTGTCTGCAGGCGGGATGGGGGTCTTTCCGGGAATCAAGAAGGCCAGGGTGATCTGGAGCGGCATCGGTGGCAGGACAGATGTTCTGGAAAACATATTTAATAGTCTTGAATACAATCTTCAGGCACTTGATATAAAAAGGAAAAACGCAGGTTTTCTCCCCACATCACCCTTGGAAGAAGTAAATCCATTTTTGGAAGAAGTAAATCCATTTTTTCTCCAGGCAAATTGATTTGAGTGTAACCAAAATAAAACATACCGCTAAAGTTGATATTAACCAATAAAATAAGATAGCTATAAACATTTTAAACGGTACGTGCCATATTAATTTTCTACTAAATTAATTAATATTGGAGAATTAAAATGGTACATGAAATCAAAAACGCCGTAGCTGCTCAAAGAAAACATTCTTCTGA